>RGDT01000348.1 GCA_009918525.1 Planctomycetia bacterium | reverse complement strand
CTTTGAGAGCGATTTCGCGTTCGAGCTGAGGATCTTCGGCCCTGTAGACCACGCCCATCCCGCCTGCGCCGATAATCTCCAGAATGCGATACCCGCCCAAGCGACCAAGTTCGTCCGGACGTTCCGGCGAAGCGAGAAAAAGGGTATGTTCGTTAGCCAATCGAGGAGCGATATTTTCCACACGTGTCGGTAGGTTATGAGCTGCGCAGTTCTCGGGCAGATCACGATGAGCGGGTGGGGGAGTGGCGGTTGCGGTCATGGTACCGACGACCGTTTTGCGTAAGCGGCGCAGACCGGAGCGATAGGGTATCTGTACAGTCTGTTGGCATGAAGGGCATTGCGCCTGTTTATCGTCACCGTCCTGAGTGAGGGTCATCCTTTGACCACAGTGAACGCACGCGAACGCGATCATCGCTTCTGTCCTCTGGCTCATCGCCAACAATCCGCCGGGAGGAAAGTATTATCGCATAGTGTGAACGATTGTTCAAGCATCGCTGTCGTCTTTTTCATCCAGGCTCACGTCATCCGATGCAGTTAGGTCCCCGAACTCACGGCATAAAACTAAATGTTGCTCCAGGTCCAACGCCTCGGCCCTTAGGGTTCCGTCGATCTTCAGAGCCTCTAAGCGAGAATCGACATCACCCTTGGCCAGTCGGCCCGAAGGTAACGAAGATAATGCCCCCCGAAGATTCTTTCGGCGATGAACGTAGAGATCGCGGAGAAAATTCCTGAGCGCGATCGGGTCGCCCACATTCGCACGCTTTGCGGGGTCCGGCCGGATCATCACAATCGCCGAATCCACCGCGGGGCGAGGATAGAATACCGAAGGGGGTACCTTCCGTACTAGTTCTACATGGGCTAGCGATTGAATGAGAACGGCCAACGAGGCATACGCTTTTGTGCCCGGCGTTGCCAGCATTCGTTCGGCCAGTTCCCATTGCACCATGACTACCATTCGCTCGACCGGAAATTCGGTCAGGATAAGGTTGCTAATCACCGGTACAGACACGGCATAAGGGAGGTTTGCAACTAATTTGATCTGTTTCGTGAAATTCAGTAACTCGTCAAGGGCAGCCAGGACATCAGGGTTGATCCGGTTTTTACTCGCCAGGATGTCGGCGTGAATCAGGCGGGTCCGGTCGCGGCTGGCTCCTTTTGTTCGGTCGAGTCCTTCACTGATGGCAAAATGGGTGCCAAGAAGGTCTTGGGTCATCTGGGCAAAAGCGGTATCTAGTTCGACGCTTACAACCGCGCCCGCCAACTCGATAAGCCGTGCCGTTAGACTCCCGGTGCCGCTACCGATTTCGAGCGCGAGGTCGTCCGTCGTCAATTCCGCCGTACGGATGACGAGATCAATCAGGTTTAGATCGATCAAAAAATTCTGCCCGAGCTTGTTCTTCGGCTGAATGCCGCGCTCCTCGAAAAGAGTGCGTAGAAAGCTCAGGGTTTGTCGTTGGGTCGGCATTCATCCTCTAAGTTGTTAGCCGGCTCTGGAACGCTTCCAGTGCCTTGAAAACGTATTTGGCGAGCATGTCTGTCTCCAGATTAACAGCCGCGCCGGGTTCCTTGAAGCCCAGCGTGGTATTTGCAAGGGTGTGCGGGATGAGCATAACACTAAACCGATCACGCTCGACGTTCACCACCGTCAGGCTGATGCCGTCCACGGCAATCGAGCCTTTCGATACCATTTGAGCCGTTAATAGTGGCGAACAACGAAACGCCATAAATACCCATTCGCCCTGGCGTTCCTTGGCGTCGATGGTGCCCCGGCCGTCGATATGTCCCTGGACGAGATGACCGTCCAGACGATCACCCAAGGCTAGCGATCGTTCGAGATTCACACGGTCGCCTTGCCGTAACTCTCCAAGGTTGGTCAAACGTAGGGTCTCTGGCCCGGCCTCAAAGTGGAAGCGTGAACCATCCAGCGCGACGACTGTCAAACATGCGCCGTTAACGGCCACACTATCGCCGACCTTGAGAGAACCGGCAATTGCCGCCTGTTCGATGACTAGCCGTGCGCCGGCTCCCTCAGGAACGACAGAGACAACAGGGGCAACGGCTTCAACCAAGCCGGTGAACATTAAGTATCTCCATTAGCCGATGAGGATGACAGCTACGTCCATGACGTTAGTGCCGGTCAACCCGGTTCGGACCAGTCCGCCGATGCGATCAAAGTAAGTGTAGGCATCGTGACGCCGAAGTGCATCGGCAGCACCATACAGGGGTGAGTTGGCGTCGAAGATGGCACCCGCTGCGTCTGTTGGCCCGTCCTCACCGTCCGTCCCTGCGGCGAGGAAGACGATTGGCTCGCCGTGTAACCGCAGCAAGGCGGCGAGTGTCAATTCCTGGTACAGTACACAGACTGGAGCAGTAACTGGTACACCGTCCCGGCGAATGCTACGCACAATTCCGGCCAAAACCGCCGCAACGTGACGGGCTTCGCCTTCGACGAACGAGCCGAGGTTGAGTACCCGATAGCCGAGATCACTTGCCCGTTGCGAGGCAGCAATCAACGAGCGAGCGTTATTACCCAAGATGATGTTGTTGACACCAGGAAAAGATGTCTTGGGCGTTTCGTCTCCGCGTTCGAGGTGAACGCGCACAGCTGGAACAGCGTCGAGAATCGAGTACCGTCGCAGTACCTCCAGGGCATCGGCACAGGTAGTCGGATCAGGGGCTGTGGGACCGGAGGCGATCACGTCGAGGGGATCGCCGACAACATCACTGAGGATAAATGTGTAAAGGGGGCAACCGCGACAGGCAAACGCTTCAGCCAGGCGACCACCTTTGAACCGCGATAGATGTTTGCGAACACAGTTCATTTCGCCGATGGTCGCGCCGCTGGCGTGCAAAAGTTTGGTGACGTATTGTTTGTCCTCTAACGTCACACCCGACGGCGCGGGTAATAGAGCGGACCCTCCGCCGGAGAGAAGGCAGACGCCGACATCGCCGGGCTGAGCCGTCTGGACAAGACTTAGCATCCGATCGACACCGGCCACACCGGCAGCGGTGGGATGATTGCTACCCGCTGGCCGCGCCGCGATAAGTTCGATGTTTTTGAGTGACCGGGTGGCACCTTCGGGAACGTTGACGATACCCGTAGTACGTTGGCCCAGAGATGCTTCGACTCCTGCGGCCATCGCTGCACCGGCTTTTCCACCGCCGACGACCAGAGCACGACCAGTGAAGTGCAAACCGGTGACGGCGTCGCGTACGAGTGCAAACGGGTCGGCGGCAGCGACAGCGGCACGCCAGATGCTCAACGCATGATCGCGAGATAAATTCATAATCCTTATTCTTCTAGCTATCAGGGCATCGGGTCAAGGGATAGCTCGACCTCCTGGCATCCCATAATTTCAATAGTTATGGCTCTCTTGATCTCGGAGACACACCATGGCACCGCGATATGTCGTTGGTATCGATCTTGGTACGACCAACTGTGCGTTGGCTTACGTCGATTCTCTGAACCCTGGCTCACCCCAATTGCTTCTCGTTCCGCAGGTGGTCCATCCTGGTCAGGTTGAGGAACGGCCCTTGTTA
>RGDT01000347.1 GCA_009918525.1 Planctomycetia bacterium | reverse complement strand
TGGAGAATTGGTTGCGGGGGCGGGATTTGAACCCGCGACCTTCAGGTTATGAGTGTTTCTATCTCGTTGATGTTCATATACTTATGTTCTGTATGGTGTTGATTTGTGCCGCTTTATTCCGCTCATCGACGGACGACCGTTTTGCCTGACCGGCACGAAATGGAACAATTCGGCACGCACGTTGTCACCATTTGTCACCATACGGGAGAAGATTCCGACATATGAACCACTCTGTTTCTTGCTGAAGTCCTCAATCCCGAGAAGCAGCGTTGATACGCTTCTCAAGATCCGCCAACACATCAAGCACTTCGCTCCACGCCAGCGGCTGGCGGAAAAACATCTCCTGCATCGAAGAATAATCGCGCGCGAGTTCAGAAGCCCTTTCCTTGGGCGGCAAAAGACGAAACGTTCCTGGCACGGCTGTTTCGTATTTCGCCCAAGCTGCAGGAAAAAATACCGACTTGTGGGCAACAACTCGGGCGCGCAAATCATCGCGTTCCAAAGCTCCTGTCGCGCTCTCGCTCTTGGCCAAGGCCGCCACGTCGGCATAATGCCGCGAGTAGCGCTCGGGAACAGGCTTGTCCTGCGGGCGATGCGCCTCGGCATGAAGAATCAATGCCTTCTCCCAGAAGGTTCGCTCGATATCCAAGACGGGGACATCGACGCCGACGTCCGGAAGCGTATCGGGAAACGCCTCCCCAATATAGGCCACCACGCGGCCTTCGCTCACAGGCCAGCGGTCTGAGCGTGCTCCGCATTCGATTTTCACGAGCTGGCGGACGTAAGAGCGGCCAGTAATCTCCGGGAACACGCTCGGATAATTAAAAAGGAGCGTTTGCTCATCCTTCGGGTCAACTTCAAGGCTCCAGTCCTTCCTGCCCAGCGCTGCGGAAAACGACTGATGCAATGCGGGGCCTAACTCCTCTTGCACCTTTTTGGCGCACACCGCGGAGAGAGCCGTGAGCAGCTTGGTGCGCTGTGCGCGAGTCTGGGCCGCCTCGGGGTCACGGTCTCCGGTGAACCCCAGCCACTCGCGGCTCATCGAAATATCGATATCCTCGGAAAAGCGGTGAATAGCGCGCCAAACTTTGGCCAGCGAAGTTCCGCCCTTGAAAATGAAATGATCGCGCGCGCCGGGCAGCGCGAAGAGGTGTTGCAACGCAAAGCACACCCAGAAGTCCTTTTCGATCATGAAGTCCGGCAGAGGCTGCAACTGCTGCGAGGCACTGCTCCAAAGCTCGCGCCGTTCTTCGCGAGAAAGATTGACGATTTTATTCACGCGCTTTCATTCCGACGATTTGCTGCACGGCAGGCTCCATCCAGCGAGGCATCAATGAACACAAATCCGCGAGTTCCTTTTTGGCCTTTTTATCAAGCCTTCCACGCAGATGCGAAATACGCGCTGGAGTAACACCTCGGGCGCCAAGATAACGCAGGGCTTGGAAAACCAACCCAGCCGGGCGACCTCCCCCGAGGAGATTGCGAGGTGCCGCATGCCGAAACTCCACCCCGGTCTTGCCAATGCGCACTTTGCGCGGATTGCCACTGGTCACCACGACCCAACGGGAAGGCACTTGTTCGGAAAGACCCAGCAAGTTCGCCGCCGCGGCTCCGCTGAACTGCCACTCCGCGGCACTGCGCTCCATCAACTTCCGGATAGCCGCCAAGGTATCGGGACCCGTGGTTCCAACAATGGGGTGTGCGCGCGGCTTGAAATAAAGACCTCTCCGCGCGCGAGCCAACTCTCCCCGGGCCACCAAACGCCTCAAGGCCTGTCTCACGGCTTCTGGTTTTCCAAGCCCAGCGAAGTCAAAAGCCGTGAAGCTGGCAGAACGTGCACTGCCAGCCACACGCCGTATTACTTGCCTGTCTACCGGGATGGAGATTTGCCGCATGGGTTTGTCACAAATACTACATAGTTTTTGTGACACAGCAAGCCTCGTATTCAGCGCCAGCGGAGGACGCAATTTGGGCGGCAGCGCCATCGGTGGCAGCGCGATATTGGAAAAGAAAACTTCCTCCAGGCGTCATGGCCGCAATCGCGTATTTTGAGCCCGCCGCGAGTGTCTCGCGAATCATCACCCCCGCCTTGGTTGAAGCGCATCGGTCACCGCGGACCACGAGAGCAGCACCTGCCCGTTGCCGCCGATGGCGGACAAGCCGCTGGGCACCCAGTTTTTGGCAATCGCCGCAACCGCTCCGGAAGACCAACCCTCTCCGGATGGGCCTGTCGCCGAGATCCGGTAAAAGTAAGTCGTGCCGCTCGCAACAGCGGAATCTGTGTAGGTTGTTCCCGTCATGGCCTGACCCCTTAAGTGGGACAGTTCAGATCTGAAGTTCTGCTGGTTGTTGTTTGTGGTTGGTTTTGGTGTTGATGGCAACTCTGGACGCAGGGAGCGCCGAACGAACTCACCTGGCGTCAAATAGCGCAGGGAGCTGTGCGGACGTGACTCGTTGTATTCGATCCTCCAAGTTTCGAGGATGATCCTTGCCTCAAGCAGGCTGCCGAAGAGTTCTCGGTTCAGGCACTCGTCGCGCAGCTTGTCGTGGAAGCTTTCGATGTAGCCGTTTTCCCACGGGCTCCCCGGGGTGATGTAGATCGTCTTGATGGAGGCTTTCCCAAGCCAGTCTTGAATCGCGTAGGCAATGAACTCCGGCCCGTTGTCGCTGCGCAGATGCTCCGGCGCTCCGTAGCGGGCAATAGCCGCTTCCAAGACGGTGATGACATCCACAGCCCGGATCGACCACGCCGCATGCATCGCCACACATTGGCGCGTATACTCATCGAGGATCGTCAAAATCCGGAACCGGCTGCCGTTCTCCGTCTGGTCTTCGACAAAGTCCCAACTCCAGACCTGCCGAGGCCTCTCGGCCCGGGTCCGCTGCGCGGTCGAGGTTCCTACCCTCTTCATGCGTCGCTGCTTCTTGCTCACCTTGATGCCTTCCTCTCGCCGGATGCGCGCCACCCGCTTCGGGTTGACCTCGAAGCCCTCACGCCGCAACAGCGCCGTAATGCGCCGATAGCCGTAGCGCGGATGTTTGGCGCTGAGTTCTAGCACCTCCTTGCGGATGCGCCGGCTCTCCACGCTCGACTTTGCTTGGCGATACAGCCCGGATCTGGCCAGACCCAGCGCACGGCAAGCAGTTGATTTGCTCCACGCGCCATTTTCCATGCTCCTTTGGGCAGCCCGCCTTTTTGCAGACGGGCTTACCATTTTTTTGAGTTAACTTCCTTCAGGATGTGGTTCTGCACGCTGAGGTCGGCAATAATGCGCTTGAGCCGCGCGTTCTCATCCTCCAGCGCACGCAAACGCCGGGCCTCGCTCACATCCATCCCGCCATACTTGCGCTTCCACGCGTAGTAGGTGCCTTCGCTGATGTTATGGACCGCGCACACAGCACGCGTGTTGCCGCCTCCTTGGACCTCTCTCAAGATCCCGATAATTTGCTCTTCGCTGAATCGACTCCTTTTCATTGGTTCTGCTCCTTCTAAAGGCGCAGAACTTCATTTTTCAACCGTCCTCTTTCAGGGGGTCAGGC
>RGDT01000346.1 GCA_009918525.1 Planctomycetia bacterium | reverse complement strand
ACTCCTGAGCGTGCAGCACGGAGGGCATCAACAAACCGACAACAAACAACAAGGTAAACGCGGCATGATCAACGCGGTACGACATCGTCGATTCCTTCGGGGCGCAGTGCAGCGGCAGTAGGCAGGTATCATCACACAGCGAGAGATCGCCACTCCCTCCCTCATTTCTATTGTCTCGTCTACCCCGATACTAAGCCACTCTTTTTTTCGCGATTAGTCGATTGTTGTCGGTGGCTCACCTCTCTGCTCGCCGACCGGCTCGCCTGACTTCACCCGTGAGATTTTCTACCGTGAATCATGCCCACTGTTCTCGGAAACGACTCACCCTTTTTCCAATACCCATTGCATCGCAAAATGCGTCAACTGGCTGCCACAGGTTAGGTTCAGCTTCGTCTTGATCCGTTCGCGGTAGGTCTGAATCGTATTGATACTCAAGTGCATCCGATTTGCAATGTCCGCGGTCTTCACGCCTTCGCCGATCAGGCGGAAGACTTCCAATTCCCGGTCGGCCAGCGCTTGCAACGGGCAGCCGGGCGATTGGCCGTCGCCGAAATTGCGGACCAGTAGGGTGTCGTTCATGACATTGCTCACATAGACTTTGCCCTTCAACACCCGGTGGATGGCTTCCATGAGAGTTTCCATGACCTGATCTTTTTGCACATAGCCCATCGCCCCGGCACGCAGGCACCGCTCCGCGTACACTGCCTCACTGTGCGATGACCAGACCAAAGCCCGAACGCCCTTCACGCGGTCCCGGATCCGCCTGATCAGATCGATTCCGTTGCCGGTTCTCAGGGATATATCAACCACTGCTATATCGGGACGACATTCGACCGCCAGACGAAAAGCATCGTTCGCGTCGGCTGCTTCTCCGCAGACTCTCAGGTCGGATTGCCGGTTGATCCATGCAGCTAACGACTCGCGTATGGCCGGGTGGTCGTCAACTATTAATATGGTGGCCCGTTTGTCTTTCTGGTTGTCGCCCATAGTGCATCTTCCTTAAATTACACAAGACTCGAGTGCCCGTAGGTTCAATCCGCTCGATGCTCAACATGGCACCGATAATGCTCGCCCGATTACGCATGATGCGTAGTCCCAGACCTTGAATTTCCCTTTCTATCAACTTGTCCTCCGAAATGCCGATCCCGTCGTCCTGTACGCAAAGGCAAAGAAACTCATCCGCCTCCAAGCGAATCTGAACGTTTCGGGGCGCGGCGTGCTTGATGGCATTGTGAACCGCTTCTCGCACGATCAGATAGAGATGAGTCGCTACATGGTTGTCTATCAGGGTAACCGGCACAGGGCAATCGAAAAGGCAGTTTACCTTGCTTTCCTCTTGAATCTGCTCGGCCAACTTGGCCAGCGCTTCCACGAGCCCTAATATCTCCACCGGCACAGTAGGAAGCCCATTCATAATGTTTCGCAATGCGGCATTGCAACGCTTTAACCCACGCCCCAAAGCCTCCACCAGTTTGACTACGCCTTCATTATCATGATGCAGAGTCTTGGCCAAATCAGCGATTTGAATGCTGAGGGCCGTCAGTTCCTGGCAAACGGTGTCGTGCAAATCCTGGCCGATTCGCCGCTGCTCCAGCGAGGCGATCTCCACGATCTCGAGTTCCAATTGCTTGCGTCGGCTGATGTCGCGGATGATGCCTGTGAACAATCCCTGGTGCAAAATCTCGGCGACGGCCAACTCGATGGGGAATGCAGCCCCGTCTTTGCGCAACGCGACAACTTCAGTCCACGCACCGATGACGTGTGTCTGCCCCGTCCGGATGTAGCGAGCAATGTAGTCGTCGTGCCCCTCGCGATTCGGCGACGGCATCAGCATTTTCACATTATGACCGAGCAACTCGCTGATGCTGTAACCGAACAAGTATCCTGTGGCCGGGTTCACGCTCTGGATAATTCCCTGCCGGTCGATGGTGATGATGGCATCGTTCGCGGTGTTGAGTATCGCTTGCAGATGTTCTTCACGGTCGCGTAACGCTTCCTCGGCCTCTTTACGCTCTGTGATGTCGTCAGTGAAGATCATGATGCCGCCAACCACGTTGTCGGCCTGATACCAAGGACGAAGTTCCCACCGTACCCATTGTTTCCGGCCATCGAGCCGGATGAAGTAATCTTCTTCGGCGCTGAGGATCTCCCCATTCAGGGCGCGTCGATGCATTTCTTTCCAGCGTTCCGGGATTTCGGAGAAAATATCATAATGAGATCGGCCAAGCACATCGGCTTCCGATAAGCGGTAGTCCGTCATCCAGCGGCGACTTACGGCGAGGTAACGCATTTCGCGGTCGAACATGGCCAAAGCCGCCGGTGCATGATTGATGAAAAGCTGTTGTAGTTGCTGGTGTTCACGGAGTGCCGCCTCGATGCGTTGTTGCTCGTTCTTGTGTCTCGTGATGTCCTGAGTCACGCCAAGCAGGACACGCTCCCCCTTGGGCGTCAGTGACAACCGGCCTTGACTGTGAAACCAAATCTCAGAACCATCGTTTCGCATGAAACGAAATTCGCAATTGAAAGGCGGCCCGCCTACTTGAGACGCCTCAGCGAATGCGGCTTCGACGCGAGAACGGTCGTCGGAATGGATATACTTGAGCCACTTCGCGGGGCTGGACCTCATCTGAGCACCTGTCATGCCGAACAACTGAACAAGGTGTTGATCACAGTGGAGTTCAGCGGAGTCCAGGTTATTTTGCCAAGTGGCTAGATTGACCGCGTTCATGGCCTGTCGAAGGTCTTCGTTAGCGGAGTGGAGTGCGTTGACCAGTTGTTTCAGCCAATCGAGCAGAACGCCGACGAACCAGAAAACGCCCACGCCGATCAAGCGGTTGATAAAGGCAGTTTGTTTTGTCAGAGGATCATCTTGCGTCGGGCCAAGGAAAAACCCAACGACTACCAGAAGAGAGCAGATGCCGACGAAAGAAATGATCGTCCAACGTCCCGGTATCCAGTAAGCCATACCGATCGGCAGAAGGTAGAGGACCCAAAGGTTGAAGGCGAGTGAGGTATTGCATTCCACAGCAAATACAGCGGCAGCAAGCAGCACCGTGATTACCCAGGCGTAGAAGGGCGGGGTTCTCAAGGCTATCCTCCAAGAAGATACCCATATCGCAACCGGCCAATATTGCGAGCCGGTAACGAATCATCCATCTGAATCGGGTTCCAGCATAGACAAGCCAGACTACCCAAACAAACAATATACCCTGAAAAGGATGCGGCGGATAGGCTGATTTGGCTAAATTTGAGTGTGGTAGTTTCTGTTACTGATGTTATCCGAAGTAAGTGACTGTTTTTAGGCAGCAGGTCGGTTAGAGTCAGTCCCACAGAAACGGAGACAGTTGGCCGGACCGACGCGCTCGCCCACGCGCCGGTCCGGTTTTTTTTTGCGACCAAAGTTGTAAAAAACGACGATAACAACATTTTGTAATGATTAGTATTGTTTTAGTATTTTTTTAACAAAAATTTCACGGCTTGACCGCGTGCCTACTGTGCCGTCACATTTAGGCATGGTCAAGATGGATGAGAAAAACCGTCGCTAACGCTTCCGGCTC
>RGDT01000345.1 GCA_009918525.1 Planctomycetia bacterium | reverse complement strand
GCGTCAATGGGTGCGCAGAGGCATCTGTTGGCAGGCGCGGTCATGGTCGTGCTCGTTTTTTGTGCATGTTCCGTGTGCTCAATCGGTGTGGGAACGGTCGAGTGCTGATGCGTTCTTTTGTGCTTTGTTCCAATTTGCAGTACTTGAGATCGGCGTTCCTTGATTGGTTAGTGCACATTAAGATGCTCTCTGAGGATCTTGGGTAATACGTTCACCTTTCTTCTGCGCAAACCTGTTAGGAGTGCCCCAGGCCAAGCGGCGAACCAGTTGGTCATGTTTCGGGGCCCGGAAAAGGGGCGCCAGTTTAGAGCGTCAAAGCCCGAAGCCCAACTGTTGGGCTTCAGCTTTTGCCGAGCCGTTTTCGTGCCCGGAATGCGGGCCTCAAAATGGGACCCCGTCGTGCCTGTCTGGCGCCGACGCGTGGCTGGGTTCAGTGCGTTAGGTTGAGGCGCCAGCGGTGTCTGTTTCGTAGAAAAGCACAAACCAGTCGGAGCACCTTGGGCCAGCTTGCTGCAAGGCGCAGCTGCCGCGAAAACGGCGCGCCGCAAAACAGGGGTGAGTGGGGGCATGTGGGCTCCCAACGTGAACGCGACCGCCGCGAGCGCCTCCGTGGCTGTCGAGGACGAGGGCTCCAGCGAAGCTCTGGCTTTCGCTGGGCAAGCATGCAGTTGGCATTCGCAGGAAAGGCGCCGCGTTGCTGAGCGGTCATGTCGCGCGCCCGAGTTGTCTTCGCCGTGGCACACGAGTCCTCGCGCGCGTGCGATTGACAAGCCCCGTAAATGTGTCTGGCACGTGCGATGGAACAGCAAATGCGTGACGTGTCTTTTCAAGGGCGAGGTCGCTGGTGCCATCTTCGAAGCAATACGTCAAGTCCGTGCTGGTGTCGGAATGCAGCATGCCCATATGAACTGCTCGGCACCAAGTGTGATGCAGGCGCGCTGCTCTTCATGCCGTATGCAAGCCCCCTGTTCCATTGCCCACATCGACCCCGTTCATGGCAACGGGCATGCGGGGGGCCTCTGGAGAGGGCAACGTGCCAGACGGGTCTAGTGGCTACACGCCTGCCACGGACCTGGCAGGTGGCTATCCACATGGGCCGTGCTTCACAGTGGCCTATGCGCAGGACCTCTGCGCGCCTGCTGCCGTGGCAACCGAGGATTTGGGCAACGGCGGCAGAGGACTCGCAGACCCCATGACGAAAACCTTGGACGTATCGTACTTGCTGCCTATCACGCCGACGGCCGTGCTGCAGCCCCCAGCATGCTCGGACTTAACACTTTGCTTCGAACCTTGCGCCAGTGACATCGTCATCGAAAGGGCGCGTCCAGCATTGGTTGTTCCATCGCGCGTGCAGGACACATTCAAAGGCCTTGCCAGTCGCAACCATGCGAGGACAAGCCTTTCGACGCGAAGACAAGTATTTGAAGTGGCACCCGGTCCCCGGGTGGCTGCGCTTCTTTGAAAAGGCCACCTGCTTGCACCCGTTCTGAACACAAATGTTTCGGCGTCGCCCCCATCATCGTCCCTAGGCCGACCACTGCCGGAGAGGTGACACGCTCGTTCGACACGCGAAGTGCTTCGCTCCCACTCAAGCAGAGGGATCTCGGCCAGGGGCTGCTGTGCCGGCGCTGCCGCCGCAGCCTCATCACTTTGCGCCGCCGCTGCCAGCCCATCCAGTGGTGCTTTGACTGGCTTCAATGCAGCGGGAGCGCCCAACGCAGCACGCGCGTCACCAACAGTGGCGGGGGTGCAGGCGCCGGGCGAGCTGAAAAGCGGCGTAGACATGGAAAGTGGCCACGCCGCGCTTCCATGTGCGCCCGAGCGAAGGGACGCCTTTGCGTCTGGCCACCCGGGCCCCGCAGGATGTGCCAGCCACAGCAGTCGCGGCTGATGCCGGCGCGCCGTGCGCGTGCTGCGTCAGAGGTGTGGGTGTCCGCTGCGCATGCTCTTGTGCTGCCATGCCGGAAAGCGTTGGTGGCAGCGAGGCACGAGCGTGCTGCCTAGGAAGCATTCGCGCACGTGGCACGCACTCCACATATCCGCGCTGCACCTGCTGCTTCGTGCGTTGTGCTGTACGGGTCTGGCTTGGTGTTCTTTGCTGCTTGCGTGGTCTTTTCTTTCTGTTTTCTTTCTGCTTATTGTGTTTTCGTTTTGCAGTTTCGTTGTTCGCTCGCCTTTTCTTGCTTCTGGCTTGTTGAATTGTTTCTGTTTGCTATTTTCGTCATCCTCTCTGCGTTTGGTTTCTTGCCGTTCTCGTCGTGCCGTTTTTTTGGTAGTGTGCTAGCTTCTGTGTTTCTTGTTATCATTTTGCGTTTTGCGATGTTATGGTTGCTTCTGTGTCTTCTATGTAGTGTACATGTTTGCCGCTTGCTTGCTCATATTTTGCTGGTCCTACTTTGTTTTTGCCTGGTTGCTTTGCTCGTCTTGTTTTTTCGTTTGGCGGCCATTTTCTTCCTGGTTTTTCTGTTTTGCTCTTTTTGCTTTGGTGTTCTTGCTGTGCTCTTTCTGCGGTGCTCTTGTGGCTCTGCTGTTTTTTGAAGGTTTTCTGGCTAACTATGATTCCATTGCTTGGGTTATTTTGACTTTTTTCCGGTTCTCCTCTTCCTGTGTTGTTTTTGGTTTCCTCTTCTATCCGCATTGATGGTTTGTGTCCATTGATCCTATTTTCTGGGGGGACGATGACAATGTCATGAAATGGACTTTGCATATTGTCCTTGTAACCCCACTTATATTGTTCTGGGGACAGCTGTCGAAAACGTTTACTTGGCAGACACTGGTGTTTGAACATGGTTCCATTCGTCATTGATGCACAGCGTGCAACTTGCATATGTTGAAAAATTCGCAGGTGATTCGAAAGTAGTGAGTGGTCGTTGTTGTGATAAGCATACAAGCATGCCGAGCAGAGCCTTTCGCCTGCCGTCAACAGTTTGCTCAGTTGAAACTTGCAGTGGCAGTGAGTTGATTCCCACGCGCACACGCAACAACAGCAGTGTCAATGTATTCGCGTTTATGCTTGCAAGAGACGCCCCCCTCCGGGCAAGCAGGGCGGCGCAATGGCGGCTTCGTCTTCAAGCGCCGGTGCCCCAGCCGCCGCAGACACGCCGGAGCGCGGGCCGACGGCGGCGCCGCTGTGGGTGCAGCAGACGTACCAGCGGTACCGCGAGCGCAAAAGCTGGCAGTTCATCAGTGACGCGCGCGGGCCTGCCCGCTGGAACACCGCTGAGAGCTTGCGCGTGGAAAGAGATGCCGGCGAGCCTTTCGCCGCCGACGACGACGAAGGGCTGCGAAGTTTGGGGCAAGAGTACTATTTGGTGCGCTATAACCTCGGCTTAGCGGCGGCCTCCTTCGAGCCGCAGCGTGCGACGATAATGTTGTGCGGCCGCCCAGTCCAGGCGAGCGGAAAACATCATTCGCGGTCCTCTGCCTGTCATGTTTTCCATCGAGTCCACATGCATACATAGTACATGGCATGTCCTTGCCAGTAGTAATGTGGAGCCTTTCGCCCACTTGCTTGTCTTGCATATTAGTGTTCTTATGCTGTTGCGTAGGATAGGCTGTGGACGCGCGTTGC
>RGDT01000344.1 GCA_009918525.1 Planctomycetia bacterium | reverse complement strand
GAACGCACACGCGAAATCGGTATCCGCATGGCTCTGGGAGCCAGACCTCGCGACATTTTGCGGCAATTTCTCGTCGAGTCGATTGTCTTATCGACCATTGGCGGCGCGATCGGCCTCAGCCTGGGACTTTTGGCTTCTTTGGGCGCGTCGCGGCTCATCAACATTATCTTGCCGTCAGCCGACTGGCCGTTTGTCGTGTCGATACCCGCTGGGTTGGTGGCGTTGGGGTTTTCGGCATCTGTTGGGGTTTTTTTCGGGTATTATCCCGCGCGGCGAGCAAGTAAACTCGATCCGATCGAGGCACTACGCTATGAATAGTAGTAATGGATAGAGCCGACACCACGGTTCGTCGGACAGATTATCACCACTTAGCATGTGAATGACAATCGAATGCGGTTCACGGGGGTAGGGATTCTCCCCCCCTTTTGTCTCCAGTCGCACCACCCTTTCACCGTTCGGCAGGAGTTAGTATGACGTTTTCCATCTCGGGGTCGTCGAAATGCGTAGTTGGGCTTCTCAAGGAGATCAAGACGCACGAATACCGCGTAGCCTTGACGCCCGTAGGCGTCGAAGAACTGACGCGTACAGGGAACAAGGTTCTTATTCAAGCTGGGGCGGGGCAGGGCAGCGGCATTCACGACGATCACTATCACGCTCACGGTGCCGAGATCGTCGCCAAACCGGCGGATGTTTGGGCAAACGCCGACATTGTCATCAAGGTTAAGGAACCTTTACCGATAGAATGGCCCCTCATGCGGGCCGGTCAAGTGTTGTTCACCTACTTCCATTTTGCCGCCGACGAGAAATTGACGCGGGCTGTGATGGAGACCGGGACCACCGCCGTGGCCTATGAGACGATTCGTGACGCAAGGGGTGCGTTGCCTCTGTTGACACCGATGAGCGAAGTAGCGGGACGCATGAGTATTCAGGAAGGGGCAAAGTATTTGGAGCGTCCGTTCGAGGGACGGGGAATTTTGTTGGGCGGTGTGCCTGGAGTGTTACCGGCCAATGTGGTCATTCTGGGCGGCGGTATCGTCGGCGCGAACGCGGCCAAGGTGGCAGCGGGGTTAGGGGCAAACGTCACTATTCTTGACGTGAATCTCGACCGGTTGCGCTATCTGGATGACGTGATGCCGCGGAATGTGACGACGTTGTACAGCGACCGCCATAACATTCTCGACTCCATCGCACGGGCGGACCTGCTTATCGGCGCGGTGTTGATCCCTGGGGCCAAGGCTCCGCGTTTGGTGCGACACGAAGACCTGCGACGAATGCCGCAGCGTAGCGTGATCATCGACGTAGCCATCGACCAAGGCGGATGTGTGGAGACAAGCAAGCCGACAACGCATGATGCCCCGGTCTATATTGTGGACGAAGTCGTTCATTATTGTGTGACGAACATGCCCGGAGCGGTTGGGCGTACCAGTACTTACGCTCTGACGAACGTCACACTACCGTATCTATTACAGATGGCCCGTAAGGGAGTTGCTCAAGCATTCACAGCCAACGAGGGATTGAGACACGGCGTCAACGTGCAAGGCGGTCGCGTCACCAATGTTGCAGTCGCTGAAACCTTCGGCCTGCCTTGCGAGGCGGTCCTCGTGTGAGAGTCGTATGGGGAATTTCTCAGGAAAATGAGATGAGTGGAGGGCGTTCAGAGCCGCAAGCGTTAGAGACGGCGCTACACCATTAGCCGTCGCTAACGCCTGCGGGTCTGATGCTGTCAATTATCCGAACGGAGTTGAAACAGTAGGGAAAACTCGGTGAAATCGAGTTGACTACCCCGTCCGCCGGTCGCTGTGAAGAACCGTCGCAATAGTTCACACAGATAGTCAGAAGCTAAGTAATACTGATTCATCTTGCCGACCCGATTGTAATCGATCAGGCCGATGGAACGCATTAACGTCAGGTGGTGACTGACGGCTGGTTGGGTCTGGGTTACGAGTTTACACAGCGCCTTGACGTGCATCGGTCCGTTGTGTGCCAGGGCCAGGACGATGCGAAGACGATTTTTGTCGGAGAGCATCCGAAAGACGGCCGTTAATTCCTTAATTAACCGGTCGGGTACCTTGCGAGAACGGTTTCGTGTGGGGGGCGGTTGTGATACGCTTGGAGAGGAAGAACTCATGGGCCTGAACTTTCCTTCTGCGTTGCAAGCGAGGTGGGTTCAACTCCGGCTACGTTTCCCAGAGTAAAGAGCAGACACCAAACACTCGCAAATGGATCGGGTAGTTAAACGGCAGTTAATTCTCTCGAAACAGGAAAACGGGTTGAATCAGGTAGATGAAACTATCCAGATGGATGGATAACTTCACGGGTTTGAGAATGTGGAATGTCTCTAGTGAGGCACTTCCGAACGTATAACAAAACGATATACGTTTAATGTTTTATAGCAGACGCTGTCAATAGTTCCAATCGAATTCCGTTGGGATTTCTCTACCGACGTGCGGAGACACGTGCTGACAGGTTTTCTTCGATATCTGTTGACGCCCGTCCCAGTGCGTTTACGATGAAGGAACCCTCTCGCTTGACCGCAGCTCGATGCTGCCGGTTCGTGAGAAGAACAGGAGGATGCGGCGATGAAAAATGCACTGATCGGGCTGGCCGGATTGCTTTTCGTTCTGGGGGTAGTTGGTGTCGAGGTCGGCCGTGCCCGCCAGGCCGACACACCCAAGAAACTTGACGAGAAAGCTAGTTTGTGGATGGTTCGGAAACTGGAGTTTTCCCAAAATATCCTGGCCGCGCTGACTCGTGGTGATTTTGATCTCCTCGAAAAGAACGCTAGCGAGATGTACGTCGTCGGCTACCTTGAAAAGTGGGACATGGCCGATCTACCGAGCTATCGGAAGCAAGTGAAGATTTTCGACGACTCGACACGCGAACTAATCCGCCAGGCCAAAGCCAAGAATGTCCCGGCTGCTACCAAGGCGTACACGCAGCTAATCGCCAGTTGTGTGGAATGTCATCAAGTGGTACGCGATGTCAAGCGGAAGAAGTGACCGGTCATGGAGAACAGGGCGGGCACCTTCGCCTTGAAGGTGCCCGCACGGAATAGGCTCTGTAGAAAGTTAGTGCTTATCGGGTCTGTGATGACGTTAGTCGCCGACGGGTATCGTCGCTGTCGCTGTGGTAGCGCCAGAACCGTAGGCTGGCCTGGTCATGCAAGTCGTAGACAAACCAGGCTAGTTGTTCGTCCTGGGCGAACGGTATCAGGGCAATGCCCTGGAGTGGATCATGGATGGCAATATCCAGTTCGGCCAGTTCCGCTACCGCTTTACGGTATTCATCTTTAGCCCGGCTTAGCGCTTTGCGAGCTTCATCTTGCCCGATCAGGGTGAGACGGTCGGGTCTACCGGGTTTTTCTTCCAGTAAGGTCAACAATCGCTGTTGCGATTGAATTTCTAGCAGATGCTCGCGGATGGACCGCAGCACCGAAGCAATGTAGGGGACCGCTGCCCGGGATTGTTCAAACGTCCAGAGACGCATCGCACCCTTACGGCGGCGGGCTTCTTTCGGGTTCTCTAATCGTTGCGAGCATTGTGTTTTCAATCAGCGATTCTGCGAACACGGACCGTCGTTTGGCCGAGGTCGTTCAAATTG
>RGDT01000343.1 GCA_009918525.1 Planctomycetia bacterium | reverse complement strand
CAATACTATGGAAACCCTCTGTCTATGGGTGCGCCGGGTTCCGGTTCCGGCTCGCGTTCCACGGGTACCGGCCAAAACTACACCCCGACCAACTATTCCAGCCTACGGTTCGGCCAACCTGTGTACAACGTAACCGGCACAGCCTCGACCAGCAGCCGTGGCACTGCGACAACCGGTACGCGATCGACGTTAGGAGGATCGACCGGCTTAGGAGGTGCATTAGGCGGGTTACTGGGCGGCTCTGGAATAGGTGGAGCGGGATCGACCCAAAGTTTCCGCGGTGTGACAAGCGCCGGCACCATTCGCGCTCCTCAGTATGTGACCGAGCCTGTTTTCGAGCGGATCACACCCCGACCCGCCGTCTCCACGATGCGGCCCGATCTGCAAGAGGTGCTGTCGTCTTCGAGTTTGTTTCGATCCGGCGATCG
This sequence comes from Planctomycetia bacterium, assembly GCA_009918525.1. GTDB lineage: Bacteria > Planctomycetota > Planctomycetia > Gemmatales > Gemmataceae > RGDT01. The sequence goes on along the minus strand of RGDT01000343.1, from coordinate 3,201 downwards.
GGTACAGGTGATGACCGAGGGCGAAAAAGTGGTGTTGCGTGGCAGTGTCACCACCGAACGCGAACGCCGTATTGCTGAAGCCATGATCCGTATGACTCCGGGCGTGCGTGAGGTGGCTAACGAGATAACGATAATGGGAAAACCTTGATTCGATTTCGCCTCCCTATTTTAACGTCAATCGGGGCGTAGCCACGCCCCGCCCGCCATTTGCGCTTTCGGCCTATCGCGAGATCGGAATGGTCCGATTAATGTCATCTTCAGTGTGTTCACTTAGCTCGCTATGCTTTCGGTAGTATTGGTGTTACTGATACGGCCACGCCCTGAACGAGCAGCCCTGTGGAGCCTTAGCGATGACGTTCAAACTACGCGGCTTGGTAGCCGCGACCCACACACCTTTCGCCAGTGATGGCCACCTTAATCTGTCTGCGGTGGCCCAACAGGCGGAGCATCTACACCGCGTCGGGGTGGGCACCGTGTTCGTCGGTGGCAGTACGGGCGAGAGTCATTCGCTGGCGCTCGAAGAACGCCTCGCCCTGACGCGACGTTGGAGCGATGTCGTTCGCGGCTCCAATCTGCGGGTTGTGGTTCACGTTGGCGCGAACTGTCTGGCCGACGCCCGAGCGTTGGCCGCTACCGCGCAGGCGGTCGGCGCCGCGGCTATCTCGGCGTTGGCTCCGAGCTACTTCAAGCCGCGATCGGTCGATGTTCTGGCTGCTTGTTGTGCCGAGATCGCCGGAGCGGCACCGGGATTGCCTTTCTACTTCTACGACATTCCCATCCTGACCGGCGTGTCGTTGCCGATGCCCGAATTCTTGGCCGTCGCTGCGGAAAAAATCCCGACGTTGGCAGGACTGAAATTTACCAATCCCGACTTGATGGCCTATCAACGCTGTCTGCACGCTCAGGACGGCCGTTTCGATATTTCCTGGGGTACGGATGAGTACCTCCTGGCAGCCTTGGCCCTGGGAGCCGTCGGCGCGGTTGGCAGCACCTATAACTTCGCGGCCCCGGTGTACCATCGTCTTATCGCTGCGTTCGAGCGGGGCGATCTGGCAACGGCCCGGGTCGAGCAATATCGTTCCGTGCAGCTTGTCGAACTGCTCGCACGCTTCGGCTTTATCGGAGCCGCCAAGGCGGTGATGGGTTTTCTGGGCGTGGAGGTCGGCCCGACTCGATTGCCGAACACGAGTCTGACGCCCGAGCAGCGCGATCGACTGCGCGAAGCGTTGGAGCAATTGGGGTTCTTCACGTGGTTGCGGTCGTGACCGCCTTGGCGGGCGGGAACCGTTCGGCGATGGCGTGCAGCGTCGATACCGTTTTCCCATGACGGGTAGCAACCATCCCGGCGAACCGACAGCCTGTAAATCGCTTGTTCCTGCCTCCTCACGAGGTTGCCCGTAGTCAACACCGGCACGACTACGTGATGCCTCCGGTTCAACCACGGCATCCCTGCGGCAACTGTTGTTCGTTGTGGCCTTATGTGCTTGAAGCATAGTCCTACTCCCGATTGATGATTCTAAGCCAACCTCTCACACGGCACTGCGTTGTTGGACGTTGATACGCGAAGCAGAGACAGCCCCAGGGGATCGGGCTGGCTCCATTGTTTTCTCAAGACCGTCGGCCGACATCTGTTGGAAGGCCAACCATCTCCAACACGATTCTGAAAATACCCAAGCAATTTGAAAATTCCTAGCCTAATTTTTACCGAACTTGTCCACTATTCTGCTGCGAGCGCGGGCGTGTGCTGGTGGTCTGCGGCGAGAGTGTAAATGGTTGACATGTCAGTGTTTGCATAAAATCAATTTGACACATTTGACATCTGGACTTACATTCGGCATATTAGATTAGTGACAATCAGCGTCACACCTGAAATTGAGCTTGAGAAAACTCTTGTTTGTTGATCTGTACGGGCAGCTAGGCATATTTGAACGGGCAGCTAGGCACAACAATTAGCGACTATTGCCGATAATTTGAGAGACAATAAAACCCAGTGAGCGACATTTCTGAAAAAGTAACAAATAGTGCAAAATTCTTTACCGTGTCTCTGCGCACATTTTGGTATGGTTTTGGCGGGCGACGGCGCACATGTCAAGGGGTGGCTTGTTGTCGCAAGTTGTTGGCATTATTTGTTTTGCGGAATAGGCGCGGTTTTGACAAACTATTATATAAAACAAACTAATACCACCCCCAAACCCCCTGTGGTGGTGGTGGCTTGAAATCAAAAGAAAAACAGCGTACAATCAAATGGGCTGTGATACACAGCCTACACCACCTTCGGAACAGGCATCCACGTCAGGGGGCGGTTGCCGGTTCGAGGCGTAGGCCGATACGCTGGTAGTCCATGCCCGCTGTCGTGTCCCAGTGGTCCTCCAGGCTAGAGGACTCGAGGTCTACTATTTGCGGATGCTCAACCCTTGTCGGTTGTCCCCGGCCCGCTCGGTGGGTATCCTGTAGTTTGCTGCACGATTGACATCCCGCGCCGCGGAGTTGACCGATGACTCGACGACTCTTGCCTCTGTTGCTCTTATGTGCCGTAGCCCGTGCGGACGGCCCGGCTCGTACCGACAAGATCGACTACAACCGCGACGTTCGGCCGATCTTGTCCGATGCCTGTTTTGCCTGTCATGGCCCCGACAAAGCGACTCGCAAGGCGAAACTCCGTCTCGATGTCCGCGATGAGGCCATCAAGAATGATGTGATCGTTCCGGGTAAGCCGGAAGCCAGCGAGCTGCTCAAGCGATTGGTTCACGACGACCCGGTCAAGTTAATGCCGCCCGCTAAGACGAACAAGAAACTCAGCCCGGCCCAGGTGGCGACTCTCCGCCGTTGGATCGAACAGGGCGCAACTTATGCTCAACATTGGGCCTTTGTCGCACCGAGTCGGCCGGAGTTGCCTCCCGTCAGCGACCTGAGCTGGACGCGGACGCCGATCGATCGCTTTATTCTCGCTCGACTAGATGCCGAACGCCTCAAGCCTTCGCCCCAGGCATCGCCGACCGCCTTGCTTCGACGAGTTACCTTCGACCTGACCGGCCTGCCCCCCAGCCCGGCGGAAGTCGATGCCTTCCTGGCCGATTCGTCTTCGACGGCCTATGAACGTGTGGTTGATCGCTTGCTGGAATCACCGCGATTCGGCGAACATCAGGCCCGTTTCTGGCTTGATCTCGCGCGTTTCGGCGATACGCATGGGCTGCATCTGGA
>RGDT01000342.1 GCA_009918525.1 Planctomycetia bacterium | reverse complement strand
GTGCTGGTTCCGGCGCGGGCAGCTCCCACTGCTGCTCATGCCACGTGTTCGCTTCGCGGCGCAAACAGGCCACCGCCCAACACGTCGCTGACCATGTTTGCAGCCTGGCATTGTAAGGCAGGGTCTGCCTCATCGCCTCGTCCCATACCTTGACAGGTGAAATACCAACTTTGCCACGAACCAACACAGATTGTACAAGGCCACGTGGGTCTGCGACGTGACCCGGCGCGAGGCCGTATACTCAACCACTACGGACACACTTGCTACGCACGGGTAAAGTTGCGTGTTGCTGTGCACCTGGCGCGCCTCCGGTGCCCAATAATGGAGTGCCGTGTCCAACCGATCGACGTCCATGGTCCGCGCCACAAACAGCGGGCGCAAATATATGTCATAAACAGCGTGAGCGTGCGCTGTGATCTCCTTGCATTGCAGCGAAACCTGTATGTGCTTCACGATGTCCACGCCTGCACTTTCGGCAGGTCGTTTCCGGCCTGCCGGGGTTGAGGGCATAGCCATTGTCTGTAGCTCCGGATCCCCCTTGCACAACTCGACCCACGCGTCCCACAGCATTTGATTGAACGCGTTTCGTTTCAAAGCCATCCGGCACTCGCCAAATGCGGCAATCAAAACCTGCGAGTTAATACAGGCTCCTCACCCCCCCAAAAAACACCAAATGGCAAGTTGGCCACCCGGACCAGGTTGATGTTGCGACACCACCCAAACCCTGAGCACGGGCCACGCACCAGGCGCAGTTCAATGGATGCACGGTTCTGTTGCCTGCCCCCTGTGTTGCGTGCTGCTTTGCTTCATCACCTGACCCCTGTCCCCTAGATTTACAACAGCCTCGCACGTCTTCTGGTCGTACTGCTCTTGCATCTGATTGTGCGTGAGATGCAGGTTAAGAGGCGGAATTAGGCCATCGAGTACCAGCTGTTTGCCATTGGAGCCCACCTTTGCCTTGATTTTATCGGCAACCTGCAGCACCAGGTCCTGTCGCCATGCTTGGTCGGCCACTGCCTCCACCTCTCTTATGTTGTCGCCCTCCTTCACCACTCGGGCGAAAAGTTTCCTCTCCTCATTTGTCAAAGCCCTCATATGCGAATCTGATGCTACGAGTGTGTGGTGGTACAAAAGTGCTCGGCGCGGTGCTGTCGACTCCCCTTTCCCCCAAATCCGGTGAAGTCCTTCAGAAGGCACCCAGTTTATGACCTGCTGAGCAACAACCTGAAAAAGGAAGCAGGTCAGCTGTGCCAGCTCCTGCAACGTGCACGTGTGGCGAAACCCGGACAACGGGCTGCTACCACGCGCAATGGCTGGCAAGGCAGCGTAGGGGTTCTGCGCGATCAAGTTCGGACGCTCTGCCTGTCGCTGCAGCATGTGCTGCGCAGCGCCTGCCAAGAATATTTGGCCAGTTTCGGATTTCTTCCCAACGCGCTTTGGCTCCTGCGAGGTTGGCTCCTCTTTCACGGGATGCTTTGGCAGTCTGTCGGGACTCGACATGAGCCCAGGGGGGACTGTTTTTGAGAAGATATTTTTGAAGGCCATGGCTGTGGGCTGTGGACGTTTCGCGAAGGCGATCGCCGGCCAGCTGACTGGCTGCGATGCTGCAAGGGTTGAGGACATCGCAATAACAATGGGTACGACGACTGGAAGCACGATATACACGTGCGAACACGCCGCGCCGGCATTGCGCATGCCCAAACTGTCTGCCGTGACGATGGACGACATGTCAAAGCATGGATCTAGGATAGCACTGTGCATGTATTTACCTTCGTCATAAATCTGCATCACCACCCCCCCCCATGTTCCGTCTCGCTTCACACTGACAGGTGTTCCATGGCGGTATTGGTCGGACGCAACATCCAAAAAGGGCAGGTGAAGCACCATCCCTCACCAATGTCGTCATGGCCACCACATACTGTTGCACAGAATGAAACACAACACAATGGCATACCCGCGAGGGATATGAGGATATGCACTGTGAGGCCTGTTTGTGGACACATGTATCATGGTGACATTGGTCGGACGCAGCATCCGAAAAGGGCAGGTGAAGCACCATACCCCACCAATGTCATTGAAGTCCTTTCGTACTCTTGCACGCCACGAAAATAATCGCTGTTCCCTGAATCAAAAACGTAACACAGAAGAATGGCACGGCTGGCTCGCACGCAGGTGCTCCATGACGGAATTGGTCGGACGCAGCATCCAGAAGGCAGGTGAAGCACCATCCCCCACCAATGTCGTCATGGCCACCACATACCGTTGCACGCAATGAAGAACAACAAGGTGACAGAGAGCAAGAAGCGTGTAAGTGTCGACTGCTCGATTTGCTCGTTCACGCATGTGACACGTTGCCATGTGTCTGAAGCAGCATCTTATGGAAGCATGTGAAGCACCATCCGTGACCACTGTTATCATGGCTTGCTCGTATTGTTGCACGCCACATGAACGTGATCGCTGTTCCATCGCAGCATCCGAGGAAGCAGGTGAAGCACCGCCCTCCACCAATTTCGTCATGGCCACCACCTACTGTTGCACATAGTGAATGACCGCCAAATGACAGGAAGCGCGAAAGACGTGAATATGTCGACTGTAAGCTGTCCACACGCACAAGTATCATGGTGACATTGGTTGGATGCAACATCCATAGAGGGCAGGTGAAGCACCATCCCTTACCAGTGTCATCCATGCCCCCTCTTACTTTTGAACGCTAGAAAAGGAACGCTGTTCAATAGACGTCAGCAAAGCACGGCTGGCTCGCACATAGGTGCACCATGGCGGTAATGGTCGGAAACAACACCCGAGTAGGGCACGTGAAGCACCATCCCTCATCAATATGAGCATGGACAACCCGTACTGCGTCACGCAGTGAATCGCAACCAAATAGCAGGAACCGAGAAGTTTCAAAGTAGCAAGTGCTATATTTGCTCGCACACACTTGTGTCATGATGGCATGGGTCTAACGCAGCATCCGATAGGGAAAGGTGACGCACCATCCCTCGCCAATGTCATCATGGGTCGTTCGTGTTGCTGCACGCCATGAGCAGGTACGCTGTTGCATGCAAAAGAAACTGTCAGCATAGGCCGGCTGCCTCGCACATTGGCGCGACAAAAGGGTATTGGTCGGACGCAGCATCCGAAGAAGGCAAGTGAAGCACCGTCCCTCACCAATGCCTACGCAGCTGTACCCACGCCGCGGGCCGAGTTTCTGCCGTCACCCACTGCGCCATCCCATCCCGCCGCACACGAAGTCGCGCCGCCCGCGCCCAAGAGCAGGCGGACGGGTCGAGCGCCCGTGCCAGCGCACAGCACTTCGGCAGACGACCAGCGCGGCGCAGGTTGCAGCAACTGCAACCACAAAGGCGGCAGCATTTCTCGCCGTTGCGCCATGTCGCGCCAGGGACGGCAAGCTGCTTGGCTTGATCTTGCAGCTGCCTTGGGGGGTACACGCGCGGGTCCACGTGGTCGCAGAGGTCCACCTGAGTCCTTGGACCGTCGATGATGTGCCCATCTACTCGTCCGCCGTCGAACACCCTACGGGACCACCGACACAGACCAGACACTGCGCTTTTGGGGCCACGACGTGGTCCACTTTTGAAGCCCGCAATCCGGTCAAGAATCGCACTCTAAAAAAGTGAAGCCCGACAGTGGGGCTTCACACTTGCGCAGTGCAAATTGCGACCGCCTGG
>RGDT01000341.1 GCA_009918525.1 Planctomycetia bacterium | reverse complement strand
AGTTCGTGAACGCCCTGTTCATGGAAGTGGGATCCTTTCGACTCGGGACAATACCTGACGACCGCAGTCGTCGTGATAATTCATTGTGTGCAAGGAACGGGCGACACGTCAAGGCAGTTCGCCTGCACAGCCAGCATTATTGATATACACGACGTAACACGCACAAATTGACACATTTTGCCTCCTTTTCCGGGCAGAAAAAATTACCTGCTCATCGACTTGTCATAAAAAAGGGTAAAATAACAGTTGGGACACTTGACCAGTCCTGCGTCTTCGTACACACTAAGAAGGGTTGTTCTGACGCGGAGGCCGTTCAGGCAGTGATGAACATCAGCATCGCGGCCGACATGAAAGCACAGCGGGCGAATCGCCCCGCTGGAGCATCGACTACGGGCTTTCTCATCTTTGACACCGAGAGCGTGCCCGACGGTTTACTACTCAAACGGATCAAGTATCCCCACGATAACATCACGCCCCACGAAGCCATCGAACGCACGCGCCAAGAGGTACGCGATAGTTCTCCGACCGGCAGCGACTTTATTCCTGTCACTTTCCAGGTTCCTGTGGCTGTCTGCGTTGTCCGTGTAGCGACGGATTTCACGCTTCAGCGCGTCGCCTGTTTAGGGGCGCCAGACTATCACGTGCCTCAGATGGTTCGCGAATTCTGGCGAGGTGTCGAACATTATAGCCACGCTCGCCTTGTCACTTTCAATGGCCGGGCCTTCGATTTGCCGTTGATGGAACTGGCCGCCTACGATCACGGCGTCCCGGCAGTGCATTATTTTCAACGCAGCCGTAATCGTTTTCACGGCAATCACATCGACTTGATGGACTGGCTATCGAATTACGGCGCGTATCGGGTCACGGGTGGGCTGAATCTGTTAGCGATGAGAGCGGCCGGAGGAAGACAAGCAGGGTGCGGTAAACTCGATGTAGCAGGGGATCAGGTTTACGAGATGTACCGTGCCGGGAAACTTCAAGAGATCAACGATTATTGCTTGTTCGACACATTGGATACGTATTTTGTTTTCCTGCGGACTCGGGTGATGACTGGAGAGTTCGACATCGAACACGAAGAACGCTTAACGCGACGGGCGCGGCAATGGCTTGAAACGGAACGGACGGAATTTCCCGCATTGCAGAGGTATCTGGAGGCGTGGGACCGTATGCGGGGAACGGGACGCACATAACCGTCACCCGCTGGACCCCTGGCCCTTGCCCCGTTGGAAGAGAGGTTGCCCAAACGGTAAAGCCGGTTCCAACGATTTTGCAATCGGGGCGTGAGCATGTTAGGGTTGATATCAGAGTTATTGACTATAGCCCAACGCGAGCTAGGGCATTCCAACGACTTGGGTCGTCGGCTCATGGACCGCAGCGTTAGCAAGGGCATCGGGTAAGAGTCGCGAAACATGTCGTTGCTCGATCAACTGCCGATTTGGTTGACGAACCACCATCTGGTGCCGGTCGTCGTCGGATTCCTGGCGTGCTTTGTCGCTTTGCTCATTGGCTGGCGGCTGGTCGGTTCGCGTTCGGCATCGAAGCCGCAGGAAGCCAGTGAGATGAAATTCGTCGAAGGGTTGCGCCCGGAACGACGCTCGGCACCACGGCGTAAGGGCAATACCGTCGAAGTGCTGTTGTCGATGGACGACCAAAGTCCCCCGATGTGTGGTTGGGTGATCGACCGCTCTCAGGGTGGTTTGTGCATCCTGTCCGATCAACCTATTGCCGAGCTGACCGTCCTACGGGTTCGGCCTCGTGTCGGTGTGGAGCAATTGCCTTGGACTGAAGTGACGATTCGTTATTGCCGCGAGCATGGTCATCAATTCGAGCTAGGTTGCCAGTTCCACCGCACCCCGACTTACAACGTGATGCTCCAGTTCGGATGAAGAGAAGCCAACGGGAAGAGGAGGTTTGCCCTTTTCCAGCCCAAAAATTAGGGACTTAGGGTTCGTAAGTCATCCTGCAGGATGATCTTGCTTGGCGAGAATATTTCGGAGTACAGTCTATATTGCAAATTCATTCAGGGAGGAAACCCAAATGCAGGACCGCGCTCAAATTCGGACTACACTGATCGAGTTACTCGAAGCCGACACCGGTGAGAAGTTCAGTGACATCAAAGACAGCGACAACATCCGAGAGGGGCTGGGGTTGGATTCCGTGGATGTGGTGAGCGTCGTGTCGCAGATCGAACGCAAGCTGCAACTGCGTCTCAGCCACGAGGAACTACTGAAGCTGACCACGGTCGGCGACTTACTCAGCCTCATCGAAAGCAAGGCCAAAACCGTCGCTCAAGCTGCCTAATTTCTCCCATCGATTCAAACTTTCTCTGTAGGCTGCTGTGCTGGAGAGGAGGCTTATCCTCTCCTCATAAGCAAAGATGAACCGCAGAGGCGCACAGACCACATAGGAAAACCAGGACAAAGGACGCTTTCTCTGTTTTATATTTGCGCCTCTGCGGTTCGTGTTCTTCGTGCTTCTTTCCCACCCCGCTGACGGATGTCTACACCCAGGCCATTGACCGCCGCCGCCTTGCGCTCGACAATAACCTTTCTGCCCCGTGCCTGCATTCCTGAAGGTTCTCCCATGAGCAATCGTCGAGTCGGTCTGTGGCTGATCGGTGCGTGTGGTGGCGTCGGTACCACGGCTACCCTTGGTCTGGCTGCCCTCTCTCGCGGCCTGACCGACACCACCTCTCTCGTAACTGCCCTCCCGCTGTTCAACGGCATCGACCTCGACGGTCCGGCCGACTTTGTCGTCGGCGGTCACGAAATCCGTCAGGCCGGTTTCCGTGCCACCGCTGCTGAATTACATCAGCGGTCCAACGTCTTTGACGAAAACCTGTTGGCTGGCTGCCAAGAACCGTTGGCCGCATGGGAAGCCAACGTGCGAACCGGTACGCTCCTCGGAGCCGGCCCGACCATCGCCAAACTGGCCGACCGCCCTGACGCCAACAAAGCCAAAACGGCCCGCCAAGCCATCGAACAGATTAAAGCCGACTTGGTCGCGTTCAAGGAAACCAACAAACTGTCGCAGGTTGTGGTTGCCAATGTCTCGTCCACCGAGCCGCCCTTCGAGACCAGTGAGGTCCACCAATCGCTGGCCAAGCTCAACGCGGCTCTCGACGGTTCTCCTCTGCCCGCGAGTAGTTTGTACGCTTATGCCACGCTCGACCTCGGCTTGCCGTTCGTCAATTTCACGCCTTCGCTAGGCGCGACCTGTCCCGCGCTGGAAGAATTGGCCGTTCTTCGACATACGACTGTATGCGGCAAAGACGGCAAGACCGGCGAAACGCTCATGAAGACGGTACTGGCTCCCATGTTTGCCCACCGCAACTGGCGCATCCTCAGCTGGGTCGGGCACAACATCTTCGGTAACCGCGACGGCATCGTTCTTGACGATCCCATCAATAAATCGTCGAAGATCAAAACCAAGGATCAGGTCATCAGCGGCGTCGTCGGCTACAAGCCGCAGACACTCGTGAGTATCGAGTACATCGAATCGCTGGACGACTGGAAAACCGCGTGGAACCACATTCACTTCAAGGGGTTCCTCGGCACGAAGATGATCATGCAAGTCATCTGGCAAGGTTGTGATTCCCTGCTGGCTGGGCCTTTGGTCCTGGACCTGGCGCGGTTGTCGTTGTTCGCGCAGCGTCGCGGCGAGGTGGGCGTGCTAAAACACCTGGCGTGTTTCTTCAAGAATCCGCACGGCGTGACGGTT
>RGDT01000035.1 GCA_009918525.1 Planctomycetia bacterium | reverse complement strand
GAGTAAATCATCGCGCTATCAACGACCATCAGGCCGAAATTGTCCCATTCTTCCGCGCGGAACACAGTCAACATCGCAGGCAGCGGAATGGAATTCAGATAATCGCCAAAACGGACGCTGGAAATCTGATCAAGACTGACTTCGACATTGTCCGATGTAAAATTACGCAAAGAAGTGGACATCATGCGCACGAGACGATCAAACACCACCTCAAGCATCGGCAAACGTTCGTAATTGACGAGCGCGGAATTAACCAGCGCCATGATGCCTTTATTTTCGTCACTATCATCCGCGCCGCCAAAACCAAGCAGGCTGTCAATTTCATTCTGGCTGAGAACCCGCGCGGCACCGCCTTCACCGTCGCCACCACCTTCGGCAGCGGCGGCCCATTCGGCGGCCATCCGTTCGTCGTCGCTCATTTCAGAGCTGTTGGTGGTATCGGTCATTGCACCAGCATTTCCTGAAATAAGACGTCACGGATACGCACCGGTTGTGCCGCTTCGGTGACGCGGAGTTGCAGTTCCTTCGAGCGCGCGCGCGGCAGGATCGAGTCCACGGTGTTTCCGCAATGGATGTGGAGGAACAGCGACATGCTCGACTTCGGACGACGAACCATGGCCGCTCTTCATGTCGCACTTGATGAATCCCTGGATGCTTACCTTGTTGCCGCCGGAGGACTGGACGGGACCGGTCCAACGGCACCGCCCCCGCCGCGGCAACGCTCCAAAACGGGGTATGTTTACGATCCGGTGCCACGACGCGATGAACGATTTACCGATCCGTGGAACCAGGCGGTCAATGCCGAAGCCTTTCTTTACGATGAACGCTTTGAAGCGAAGCCCAAAACTCTTATGATGCTGTTTAAACGGCTACGCGAGATTGATGTGCCCGAAATGATGGCAGGCATAATCCATGAAACGAAAGGCAAGCCGTGGGACTACTATCGTGAAATGACTCGGCAATTGTGGGACGAGGCACGTCACGCCATGATGGGCGAAGTCGGGTTCGCCTCTCTGGGCGTCGATTGGACCAAAGCAAAAATCACCTTCAACTGGTCACGACGACTCAACACCGAATGCAGTCCGCTAGAACGTCACGCGGTTTTATTTTTTATCGAACAGGGATTGATGACACGGACCGGCAAACGCTTTGAATGGGAAGTCGGAACCGCCAGCGGCAATCGACTTGTCCAAACGATCCAGGATTTCGACTGGGCTGACGAAGTGCTGCACGCCCAAATTGGTCGTCGTTGGTATATCACCCAGTTCAAGGATTTGCGCGAGGCTCTTGATTTTGGAGATTTGTGCTGGTCACGCATCCTAAGTAACTGGCAGACCGTATTGGAACAAGGACTGACTAACCATGAAAATTGGTGGCCGAATATTTATCGTCAAGCTTGCGATACCTGGGAGATCATTCCCGATCCCGTGGTTTTGGACTACAACTTATCCTATGACGGTCAACGGGCGGATTTGAAATCTGTACGCATTTCGAGGTAAAGGCACTGGGTGCCGTCAGTTTATTGTGACGGCACCCTATTAATAGTACAGTTTTCACATATTATCACGTTTCTCATCGACCAGCGTGCGAATCCGCTCGGCCAACAAAGCCACATCGAATGGCTTCTTGAAAGACTCCGAATATCCGTATTCATTGAGTCCTTCAGGGTTGGGCTCATCTTCGCTAGCCAATGCAATAATCAAAGCTTCTTTGTACGATTCATTACGGCGAACCGTTTGAGCGATTTGCAGGGCTTCGGCTCGACCCAGAGCGTGATCAATAATAATCGAGTCGGGGTGGAAACTCGAAACCTTGTTACCTGCTTCAAATCCGCTATGAGCGATTTCATACTTGTAGTCGTCGTCCTCGGGTAACAACTCTTTCAAGCGTTCGATAAACAGCGGTTCAGCACCAACAACCAGTATCTTGTGCCAGCACTCTTCTTCGAGAGAGCCTAGAGGCATGTGGTTTTCTTTCATGAACCGTATGAGTTGTTCGCGAGGGATACGGCGATCCTGGCTTCCAGGGATACGATACCCACGCAACTTGCCAGTATCAAACCACTTACTGACCGTGCGAGGGGCCACATGGCAGATTTTCGCAACCTGACCGGTGGTGAAAACTTTCTTCGACATCGCAGGCACTCCATTCCTAGCGGGGGTAATCCGTTGTGACCAATCGTGTCGAGAAACTCGCTGCATCCCGAGGGGTTGGGAGGCGCACAAGGTTCGTACTCACCGCTGGGGAACGGTGAATTGGTGTCATCAACGGGAGGCGATACCTGCTCAACAGGGATCGCCATCTTGGGGTTTAATCATCGTCTCGCCGGAGACAGTTTGCATCCGTGCAATTTGTCACCGGGCGGGGTGGTGGGTTCGGCAAAATGCCTCTTCTAATACTTATGATCGGCATCCCGAGTTCTCAGGATGAATAAATAGACCTCAGCTTGGGGAGGTTCTGCCGATTGGCCTTCCTGCGCCTCTTTCGCCCTTTGTTCATATTCGCCCCGAGGTTCGAGGCGACATAGCTTTCCCCGTTTTGCGACTAGCGACAGATGGACGAGGTGGTTTCAAAGTGGGTACAACAGCGATCCGTCTTGTCAATCTCATTATAACGCATCGGACAAGTGGGGTTGACAATCCTGTAGGTGGACATGGGAGTTTCGCGATAGCTCACGTGATTGTGACCGGCGTTCGCTGGACGAAATTGATCATATAACTGCGTCGCCCCGCGTCGTGGGTCAGCGGTTGAGTCGCGCCAGTCGCGTCCGTCGCCTTGGCCATCAGAACCGCTTCGCCTTTCACCTTTGGCGTCCACATCCATTCCCAACGCCTCCAGCAATAAGGGATGCCTTTGTCGATGAAGGTCGCTTCTTGCCAGTTTTTCCCGCCATCGCTGCTGACCTGAACCGAACGCAGTTCTTTTTCCCCAGCCCAGGCTGCACCAAATACGCGGACTTTTTCCCCACAACTCCGTTTGGCCCCCGCCTCGGGCGTGGCGATCTGTGCTTTCGGTTGCATCACGGTTAAGGGACTTAGACGTGGTAAGCCATCTTCACCATTTCGCCAATAAGCGTAGTCAATCGTTTGATCAAAACCATCAAAACGATCGCGAGTCACGATCACCCGTGTTAGCCACTTCACAGAGGCCATGCCGTACCAGCCCGGTACGATGGCTCGCAGTGGATAGCCATGATTCGGCGGCAGGGGCTGTCCGTTCATTTCATAGGCCAGCAGCACTTCCGGGGAACCGGCCTTGGTCAGCGAGATACTGCGGTTGAAGGATAGCAACCCAGGAGGTTGTCCCTCTTTTTTGGGATCGCCCTTGTCGGCACTATCGAAAACGACTTCAACGGCATCTTTTTCCAGCCGAGCCAACGCGAGCACTTCAGCCAGCGGTGTTCCTGTCCATTCGGCTGTACTCACGGCCCCTTGTGCCCATTGCACACCTTTGGCCTTGATCGGCAAGAACGAGCGGCCATTCCCGGCACATTCCATCGTGACAGTGACAGTTTTTTTCTTCATCTTTCGCAGATCGCCGAGCGTAAGCGTAAGCGGACGTTGCACTCTCCCAAAGACTTGCAGTTGAAACGTGCGTTCTTCGAGGTTAGGAACGGGGTAGTGATTGCGAACGTAATGCAAACCGGTGGGCGTCAGGAAGTCCTTCAGCGATGCGAATGGAAACTCCAGATTTACTGGGTCAACTCCCCGAACCAAACGACTATCTTTTTCCGACTCGGTCCCTGCCTCACCAAGAAGAGCCGCGCCACCGATTATGGCCGCACTACGGAAGAAATCTCGTCGTTTCATCATGGTGACAACTCAGGATTAGAGAGATTCGCCGTCACAGCCGATTCCGGATCGGCCGAGAAGCCGCGTCCGTAAAGGATCGCGGCTGCAATTAAGAAAAGAGAGCGGTCACGGTGGCTCACTTGGTAAAATAGGCCGGGGCACTTCGTGGACCAGAAAATAAATCAGCACGAATCATAACGGTTTCGCCTTTGAGTTCACTCGACTCAGCATAGGCTGCCGAGCCTTCCTCTGCGCCGACCTTGAGAGTCAGGACCCGTTTGTCATTGAGCGTGATTTGGACCTGGAAGGAGCCTTCGGTATAGGCTAAACCCTTCCCAGCAGGCACAAACTTCTCAGCCTGCAAGCGGGTCAGGCTGCGAATTAGATTTTCGACTTTGTCGGTATCGAGTTTAATATCTTTGTCTGATGTCTCCCAGGTTGTGCCTTTGCGGTCGATTTTCCGCGTTAGCACCGATCCAACCACTTTTTGCCAACCGGAAAAAGTTACGCTACTCACCGCATCCATCTCGAAAGCTAGTACCGTCGGATCACGCAAATCCTTCTTGGTTGCAGCCGTCACCGCGCTATCGACGACGTAGATAGCCGGGTTATCGCCCAGTTTCGCATACACTCCTTTGCCCGGCTTTTCTTTGCCGAAGTCAAACGATTGTTTGACTTCTTTGCCGTCTTTTGTCTGGGTGATAACCACACGTAATGGAGGTTTTTCTAAATCGTAATCTTTCGCCAGGTCCATGGGGTCGGCTTTTTCCGCCACAATCTCTTTGGCCATGATCCGATTCAGATCGCTTAAAAGACTACGAAGGACTTCCTCGTTAGCGGTTCGTCCCTTCAAGGCGTCAGGCTTGACGATCTTCCATGGACCGGTCGCTTTCTCCCGAGCTACCTCATACGATTCGCCCGGTCGAACGATTTCGACCCGAATTACATTTTCTTCCGCCGAACCGCTATTAAACGGTGGTACATTTCGGTCGTAATAGTCCAGTGGTCGTTGCTGTACGGTCGCGAGCAGTTCCTTGGGAACCAAGACCAGCGATGTCACATCTCCCCACTTCCGCTCGACAGCCACGCTATCGCCTTGAATCAGTCCGAATCGCAACTCAGCAACCGGCTTGGCATCCTTCTTGAAAACCGGTCGCTCGGTCTTCCCCGCTTCTGGCTTTTCCAGACTGTCGGCCCAGACCTTGACCACGACTGCATCGGGTCGGTCAATACCCAGTTCCTTTCGCTTGGATGGATCAGGGAAGCCGGTAACTTGATCCTTGCGGTTGAGGCCGTCAATCAGTTTGCGAACCTCGAGGGGATCAACTTTGCCTGGACTTGATCCTCGATAGAGTTTCCAGTCGCCGACGGGATCAGCGTGGCGGAACTCCAACAACCCAAATGTATTGGTCACATCAACCGCATCGGGATTGCCCTGGAGCTTGACTAAATTTTTATTGCGCAGGCTACTGGGATCATCGAGCCATTTGACGATCTTATCCACATTTCCGGCCGCAACCTTTACAATGTCGCGCGTCTTACTCGTCGGGTCGTCGATGGCCGCGAAGTATTTTTCGCCTTCTTTTTTACTGGTGCCGACTACGGCCGCCGCCTGACTTTGGTCGTGCCAGACTTCGATACGTAATACATCAGCTTGAGCGGGATCGAGGTTATACTTAGCGAGATCGGTCTCGCCGTCTTTGACGAAATCGCTGTTTTTCTCATCAACGTGTGTAATGTTCAGTCCGGCCAGGATGGTAAGCACATCGGTGGGTTCAGCCTCACCAAAGGCGGTCGGGGAAACAAAAGACCAAATGCCCTTATCTCGCTTGAGTTCCAAGGGCGTTTTTTTGCCCAAGGCCAGTTTAAGACGGTTGATGTCGGTCGTATCGCCTAAGAGTTCTTTGCCCCGGAAGTGCGGCAGCTCTTCGAGCGCGGTGCGTATGTCCGTTTTGCGTATCGTCAACACCTGTCCTTTGCGCTCTGAAGATTCAGCATAGGCATAGCCCCGGTCTTCGCCTTCCGTGACTTCCCCGATCGTCAGGACGAACTTTCGCTTGCTCCCCTCCAGCGTGATGATCCGCGACGGCGCATTCAAACCGGCTGACGACCACGAAGGCGTCTTCGCCTCTGCGTCAAACTTCGCACCTCGCAGGTTGAACAGTAGACTTTCCAGCGAAGCCTTGTCAGCGGCCATCGTTTTGGGTTGCACAATGCGCCAGTTTTTGCCATCTTTTTCCGCCACGATGGTGGAAGCAGACGGGCTTTTTCGCTCGATGGTGATGCGATCAATAGCGTCTGTCTCTAGCTTTGTTCCTTCGACGTGCATGCTCGGGAATAGATATCCAGCACGCGTCGCCTCCGGTGGCGTTAGAAACAAGGACACGGCCAGCGCCAGGAACATCAGGGCAAGCAGGCCGAATAGGAAGTAGGTCGTCTTGAAGTTCATGGAAATCAATCCTGTTTAATCGAGGCATTAACACTTCCCGCTTGCCGGGTTGTGACAGCCCCCCTCTTCCCCACTACCGCCGACGAACAACCCACACTCCCAGCCCCAACCCGATTACGGCCAGCATCATCAAAATGAGCGGGAGATATTTGAGCCGGGATACGTTGGTATCGGGCACCCGCAATTCGTATTCTTGGTTTACTTTGTCGTCCACGAATTTACCGAGGTCGCTTTGCTCACGTAGCCACGACAGGGTCGAGCTAAACAAGTCCTGCCGCAGCGCCCCCGTTGGCCCGCCTAACCCTTGATCCGTCACCCACGATGACGAACCGAATACTACCATCAACGGCCGTTCTTTGCCGCCGCCGTGCGACGAATCCTCGGGCATTCCGGGCATCTTCGGCCCATCGCTGGTGCTAACAGCAACAGCTGCAGAGACCAACCCTCTGGCGATCAGTTTCCGCTGCAACTCGTTATCGTTTAGAATGGCCTCGGCACGTGCGTTAGGATTGCTGCCCAGATCCGTCTCTAGCCACATGCCCTGAGATGCAGCAACTAAGAGCGTTTCGGATTGATAGGGGCCTTTGGCTCCTTCCAGCGGTTTAACGACGCGGACATTTTCGAGCGGGAAAGCCGTCACACCGCCGTCTTCGTCGTTGAAAGCGGTGTTGAGCGGATTTTTAGAACGCGGATTGACGATGGTCAGAATACGCAAAGGGTCTTGTCCCAGTGCCGTTTGGATTCGTTCGTTAGGGAGCTGAACCCCGTAAGAGGCTAGGAAGGCTTCTAGTCCTGTCGGCATAAAGGTTGTGCCGCCGGCCTCTTTTTGCCTCATGGGATCCAACAACACCATCAGACGACCCGCCGCAATTTTCACAGTCTTGTCGGGATTCGTCTCGCCCTTACGAGCTAAGTATTCGGTCAATAATTTGGTCTCGTGATCAGCAAAAGGTTGCGTCGGGCGTACGATCACGACGGCCGTCGCGTCTTCGGGAATCTTGTTGAGCGTGCGTTCGAGCGTCAGAGGCTTGACCTCGAAACGACGCCGATTCGCCGTTAGCTTGTTCTTAAGCGTGGACAGCGAGCCACTCTCGACGTTCGGCGTTCGGCCGCGTGGCGGCATCGAGTCAATCGCCGGTTCGCCATGACCTTGCGAGAAGTAAACAACGACTTGGCCTTCTAGTAATGAGGTTAACGAACCCAGTAGAGCGTTTTCACCGCTGAATGTCACTTTGCTGGAACGCCTACCGGTGCGCATATCAACATCTTGCCGGGCAATTTTGTCCGTTGGGATAAATTCGTGGTCGTGTTTGCCGTTCTCATCGCCTGCGAGCAGAAGCACCCCACCTTTGGGATCTTTCAGGGTATATTTGCGAGCTAATTCGACTGCTTTGGGATCGGGGCGTGGAGTGATCGCGAGACGTTGCCAGGTGAATTTTTTGTTCCGAGCCTGAGCACTGCGGAGCAGGGTTGTCATTTCCGTGAAGCCTGGATCGTCGGACTCCATAAAGGCATAAGCCTTGACAGGCTCCTGCAAGCTATCGAGATAGGAAACGGTGCGTGGACTGAGGGTGTAGAGCGTATTTTGCGTCCAGTCGAAGTCACGGCTCCACGCTCGCCCGGTTAACTGGTCGATAGGCTCCGTGAATACCAACACATTGACCAGGGCCAGGACGATCAATACCAACAGCGTGCCGAGGATGGCATTGAATCCGTAAACCACTCGGCGGGCATTTTGGCTTTTGCGTTCTTCGCCGCGTGCCAACTGCAAACTGCCGAACATAAGACCCAGCCCGGCAAATACGAACAGAGCAACCACCATTAAAAAGGTCGCGTTCTTTCGCCAGTTGTCCAGACTACCGCCCAGACTGTATTCTTTGCTCACGGGATCTATCCCGAACGAGCTGAACGGCAAGGCGAAACCGACACACACCAACACAAAACCCATCGCCGCCCCAACCACAGCCGCTGAGACCGGGGTTAGTCGCCACTTCTCCAGGAAGCGGTGAAACGCGGAAGAATTATCCGACATCGGTTGATCTCCGGCTCAACGCCACTTGCGAGACTCAAGAACTTTGACTGTCATGAACAAAAACAGAACCGTCGCCGAAAGCGGGAATAACAACTCTCGTAGCACGACCCGGCCTTCGAGCGCGGAACTCCAAGTGTGCAAATACGAGATATGACGCAGTATCACCGACAGTTCCCGGCCACTTTGATTGACGATGAAATACACGAACGTCAGGAGCAGCATACCAACAAAGGTCAGCACGCCGGAGCTGATCTGACTCGAGCTGAGACTAGAGCAGAACAGTCCCATGCTGATAAACATGGCCCCTGTCGCGACTAGGGCAATGAAAAAACTCGACATCGGTCGATAGTCGAACAATTTCCCACCAGCCGCGGGAATAGCTAACAAGATAAGAGCGAAAGGCAACCACACGATAAGGTACGTCAGCAGTCCGGCGATAAATTTTGACAGCACCACCACCGGCTCATCGACTGGTGCGGTGAGCAACACTTCGAGCGTGCCGCTACGTTGCTCTTCGCTGAGGAGCCGCATTGTGAGTACCGGAACCACGAAGATCAACACGAACACGGGAAACAGGTCGATGATGTATATCGCCAGTACCGGCTCGGGAATCACACGGTTCTGGAACCGCGTCACAAAGAACAAAAACGAAATCCAAGCAAATAAGCTGAACGCCAGTAAAGACATGTAAGCCACCGGCGACAGGAAGAAAGCGGCCAATTCCCGTCGTGTCAGCACAAACAGAGGCCAATCAAGAGCTAAGCCCAGGCCAACCAACACATACCCCAACGACACCAATAGCATCGGAAAGCCCGTGCCGACAAAAAATGTCGAGCCGTTCGCAGTGAATAGCGATCGGATCAAAACGAGCAAAAAAACCAACACACCCCCGGCCGCCGTGCCCAAGGAGACTGTATAAGCACGGTCGTCTGAGGTGCCACTAGCGCCCACATAAGCCGCCAACAGGAAAAGCCCGGCAATGGACAACACGAACCCGGTCGGAAGGAAGAACGTCTCATAAAGGATGGCCGGTAATAATCCAGCCAACCCCAGCGTGACGCCAGCCCCTCCAACGATATATTGGACGGTATCTCGGACTTTCTCGTCCGTTTCGTTGCGGCGGAAACACAAAAAGAACATTACCCCGAGCATCAACAACGGAATCGACCACGGTAGCGTTTGCTCGTAGCCTTTGAAAAACGACGCGAAAGCAAGGACCACGCCCAAGAGCAACGAAGCCAGACCGAACGTCATATAGAGACGGCGAAACTGAATATCGCGGTCGAAAGCGGAATGGTACAACAAGCCCGCCAGTCCCAGTACAAGAACTACCAAAGACCAGCCTGTGTCGATGACTCGGTTGTAGCCGTACAGGTTCATTGCCAGAGCCATGCCGCCGAAGAGGACGACGGCCCCGGAGATGGTACCCACCGCGCGAGGAAAGGCTAAATCATCCTCGCGCATCACGGACGGGGCCTGCTCGCCAATCTGACTGGGCGCATACGGAGTTTGAGAAATACGCTCATCTTGCTTTTCGGGAGCGGTATTGCTTGCCATGCGTCGCTGACCTCACTCAAGTGGTAGCCGGACTGACCGCCGTCGGATCGACTGTGTCTGTCGAAGACGACATCGGCACCGGCTCCATCGTGTTGATCTCATTCCAGCGGTCCAGTAGAGTGCGACGCCTGATATCCAACCGCCGCAGCGAGTAGCCCGCCTTCATCAATTTGCTCGCAAGAACTTCTCGAAGATCTTTGTCGCCAACGGCTCTTACCTCGAACAGAGCAATGCCGTCATCAAGGGGCTGGAATCCCAGGGTGTGTATACCCTCAGCTGAGCGTAAAAGATTACGCATTGCATCATGGGGACCACGTGCCTCAATCACAATGATCGGGTCGGTCTCCAGTTCGGTGATGCGTTTCGACAAGCCCAAGAAACCGCGACGCATGATCAAGACACGATCGACCAGCGCCTCTACTTCGGTGAGCAGGTGGGACGAAAGCATAATCGTGTGAGATTGCCCCAGTTCACGCAAGAGTCCCAGGGTTTCTTGCTTCTGACCGGGGTCGAGGCCATCCGTAGGCTCATCGAGGATCAACAGGGCTGGGTCGCCAACCAGGGCATCTGCTAAACCAACGCGTTGTCGATAACCCTTGGATAGCGTCCCAAGCAACCGCCGTTGAACTTCGCGAATACGGCACTTTTCGAGGCAATAGTCGATTCGCGACGGACGTTGCCGTCGATCAACGCCTTTGAGTTTGGCTCGATAATCGAGGTATTCGCTAACTCGCATCTCAGGATAGAGTGGAATACTCTCGGGCAGATAGCCGATCCGTTTTCGCACTTCCTGAGATTGTGTCATCACATCGAATCCCGCCACCTTTGCAACGCCGCTGCTTGCGGGGAGATAGGTGGTGAGCATTCGCATTAACGTGGTTTTGCCCGCGCCGTTGTTGCCGAGCAAACCGACAATCTCGTTCTTTTCCACTTCGAACGAGACGTCTGTAACGGCGGCAACAGGGCCGAAGTTCTTGGTCAGGTTCTCGACGTGGATCATAGTATCTCGTCCGGTCGTGATGTAACCTCGTTACAATCATTATAGTCCGATCGGAAGGGATCGCCAAGGGATAGAGAACAAAACCGATGAAGGAAGGGGACAACGAGCATCGACTCCATGAGTAGTCCCTAGCCTTCTAGAGCCTTACAGAACTAACTTCATGATGCGGTGTTTTGGGGATTTGACTAGCTGGAGGCCATGGCCTATTTTTTGGTATTCTCGCTATCTGGTCTGGAGAGATGCGTTGTGTTCAGACAAACCTTCGAGACTTTTGGCCGTCTTTTAGGCTTTGTTCGGCCAGCGAATCCTGGATCGGACGATCGCAGACTTTGGGACCGAACCAGTTGTGACGTGATCACCACTTGCCGACCGGCTAACCGAAGCGAAGTGGGAGCATTAGAGGCCCGGATACGGAATATTTCGCCCGATGGTCTGGGTATGCTGGTAGGTGCATCCTTTTTACCCGGTAGTTTGGTGTCGATCAACCTGCCCGGAGAAGGCGAACTCACGCAAGTCTTGGCTATCGTCGTGCGATGTGAATCTGCCCGTCAACCGGGCTGGTTCGAGGTCGGTTGTCGGTTTCCTCAAGTTTTGCTTGAAGACGATCTCGCTCGATTTCAGTCGAATCCAGTTAACCCCAACCGCCTTGAGTGGCGAAAGCACATCCGACGTGAGTGTCGAGGTCAAGTTCTATACCTGCTCATGCACGAGTCGGCTTCACAGGAACTGATCGAGGTTGCCGTGAGGGACATCTCACTAGGTGGTATTTCCTTAGAAGTTAAGCCGAATGTGCGAGTAGGTGATGTGCTAAATCTTGATTTTTACCGGGATAAAAAATTTTTGGAGTCGGTTCTTGCCTCCGTGGTACGCTCTCAGCTCATCAGCGAGAACAATCTACTCATCGGCTGCACCTTTAGACATGAGTTGCGTGAGGAATTGCTCGAACAATTGATATGACCGATTAAGAATAGGTCGCACGATAAACATCGTGCGACCCCATAAGGAACCTGATTTCGCTAGTCATCTTAGAACAGCATCTGGAACTCGATTTGCGGCCCGTGGTAGAACAAACCGCGATAACCGAATGGCTGACTGTTTGGCGATGATAAATCCAGGTTGATCTGCGAAGAAGGACTAGTCGTTCCCATCAAAAGCAACCCCTGATAGCCGAGTCGCAACCGGGCTTTTTCGAGCAAGTGAATGTCGAAAGCCAGGGTGAGATCGTAGAGTTGCCCAAACTGCCATTTCTCTTGTGACACGTCGAAGCCTCGAAAACCGTCACCGCGATAGAGACTCAATGTACGTTGCACTTGGTTGACACCGTAAGCCAGTTTGCCGATGCCCGTCAGCCAGACACGATTTTGCCATAAGGGAAGGGACAATTCACCACCAGCGGTCAGGCCGTAGAAATTGGTCTGGACTTGTGATGTATATGTCGCCGTCCGAAGAGGATCACTTTGACCGAACTCATTCGTCGTGAAAGCTTCATCATCAGTAAAGATGCTCAACCTTTCCCGAGCGTGCATGTAGCGGAAACCGATCATCAGATCAGTTCCGTTGACTCCGCCGTTCCACAATCGATATAGCGCCTCAGCGCTGGCCGTGACCGTTTGGAAGGTCATAACCACGCGATCCGCCTGCGTCCACAGGCCATTGTTCCCCTCAAATCCGAGAGGTATTGACCCGTTGGGGCCGGTGAATCCCAAGGCTAGGCGGCCTTGGGAACCTAGTTGTAGCCGATTATCGGCCTCGGGAATGTAAAACCCGTTGAATTCCCAGGCCTGGTTGGCGAGCAAGTATCCTAAGGTGAATCGACCGCCTAGATGATACGACGGGTCAACATCTCTCGTGTTAGCGATGGGCGGAAGCGTGTTACGCGACAGGGTACCCGTATCGAGGTTATTATTGGGGTCATCCTGAAAAACGGATATACCACTATCACGACGATATCGTCTGAGGAATGATGCTCCCAAAGACGTATACCAGCCTGCCTCCGTCGAGTATGGCTCGATCGGATATGCGTTGGAGTGAGACGCCGGTAATGACAGCTCCGACGGCGGTCCCATCGGAGCAATTTGAGGAGTCAAAGGACCGGGAACTAAGTCAGGTGTGGGACCAGGGTTGTATCGCAAAGGCTCGGGCATGCGTGCCGCGCCATACGGCCCAGCCGTGAAGCCTTGGGCGTGAACGGCTACACCGACACCAAGCCATGCGGCGACGACCGCCATCCGCTTCCACCATCGCTTCATGACGGATTCTCCCTCGTGCCGCTCCGGGACAATAACATCGTCGCGGCTGAACGGTCGATATTCTGCGCATAACTAGGATCGGCTGCATATACCTCAAACTTGACAGGGAATTTGACTAGAATAACGCGACAAATCGTTTACCGTCTCAAGAGAAAGCAGATGGGTAAATTAGAGGCGATCAAAGTACGGGCTATAAATAGGAAGGGTAGTTTGCATTCGTGAAAGGAAAATTACTGCCTACGTGAAAGAAATTAAGACAGGAAGAAAAGGCGAACGGATGGAGTTAGCCTAACGCATTCAAACATTGCCTAGGACTAACTTCAACCATTCGCAGATTCAAGAAACATCGTAAATTAGTCAGCGAATACGATCATCTTCGTACGGGTACCATCGTGTCTGCCGGTGGTGGTGAGGCATATCCACAGCAGACAGTGGGTTCACAGCACGCAGCCTCGTGGTGTAGTCGAAACACGGGGCGACGATACGCATAAGATTTGTGGCAACATCCCGTGGTTAGCCCGAGGAATGCCGCCAACAAGCAAATGATTAAACGGTTCATGGCTCGGCAACTCCAATCCGTTGGGTCCAGTCAACGTATAATCATTTCGTTGCAATCGAAAAAATGCAAGAAGGTGAGGCTTTGGTTTGGCGAGTTCGTCAGCTAAAACAATAAGGTGTACGGACAATGTGATCGGCAATGAATGGGCGAATGACATCGCGAGAATCTGAACGACAGCTTATAACGGTTCAACGACGATAATAAGCTGGAACTGACCCTGCAGGTACATAACCCACCGTTCCTGGAGGTGGAGCAGGAATAACGGCCGGAGCCGATCCAGGAGGGCAGCACGAGCTAGAAGAACGAACGGGCGCACAGCAGCGATTGTTGTGCCAGCAACCGGACGAGAGTAGGGCAAACCCAACTAACATCGACATAGCGAACATTTTGAACATCGTAGGCTCCTTAAAATTGTAAATCTATTTTCAGATGACGAATTGGAAACTTCAATCTTTTTTAGTTGACCTGCGTGGATAAACCTGAGGTGGATGCCATATTTTGTCGATTAGGAAGAAAAATGGGATTAAGATGATTTTGTCTATTATGGCAGGATAGAAAAAGAATACGAAGGCATAATTCCTCCTTAAAAAAGGTGGTTACGCCAGATTGATACCATTTCGCCGATGAGTCTACTTCCGTAAACGCTCGGCGGGTTTCAGCGAGAGAATGAACGTCGACCGTCCCGATCCGCTGTCGTACGAGAGGTCAACTCGTGTGAATAGCCCAATCAACTCCTTTAGGGAGTCCAACCTCAGTGCCACGGTTTCGGCTTTGACTCCTTCACGGGTTGCCAGCCACTCCGATAACGCTGTGCGATGGCGAACGATGTAGTCGCGCCACGAGGTCAGCGACAGCTGCATCAACGCCATGGTTCGAGATGTCGATTTACTCAGCTCGAAGCGTCCCACTTCGTCCACGTGCGTAGTTAACAGCAAGAAACCGTTGCGCAGTCCATAGGCGGGCAGCAGTCCAGCCGGGAGTCCTTCGACGGCGCGAACCCGCGTTTTGGCAACCACATGAGGATGAATACGAACCGTATGGGCGGGATTATTCCTGTTGTGACTTGATACCGTCATCTGTATCAGCAGATGCACAGTATCCAAAATAGCTTCGTCCTCTGCCAGCGTTTTGCTGCTGTTCACTCGGACGGCCAATACCACTCGCGGCAGTAACTCACGCGATTCGGTCGGCGGGGCGACGACCCACAGTCCCCAGTCCGGCCCGAGCGTCGGCAATAGTTCGCGAACGACATTCTTGCCGACCAACGCCCCGAACTGGCATTCTAGCTCCTTTTCCATCGCCATGCGTTTGTCAGGTGTCAAAAAATCGCCCAGCAATCCATAGGTCAACGATAGATCCAACCGGCCGGCTATCGCGATTAGGGCTGTTTCGGGTATGTAGCCCCAAACGGCTGACGGCTGAGTCGTTTTCGTCATGAAACGTCGTCCGGCAGGCGGTAACCGCTTCGGGTCGCCAAGGATATGCAGCGCGAGGCGGACATCTGATTCGAAGGACAGAGACACATCGATTGCATCCACCGCTTTCCAATAGTCGTTCATGCCCTTGACAAATGCGTCCTTCCCAGCGATGGCGGCAAATCCAGTATCGAAGACGCGCGGATTAACCATAACGTGTATTGCTGCACTCTCCTCCAAGCGGCCAAGGTGTTTTCCGAAGGCTCCTAATTCGCCGACACCCAGGGAAGCTTCACGGTCGATAGCGCGTCGTAGCATTTCTTCCTGTGCACTAAAAACCAGTATCGAGCCGCGAAGCAAATAATAGATTGACTGTTTAGCCTCGACCCGCCTCACATAGCTCACGCCATTGTGTTCGCGGGAGATCAGGTCGCGTAGTTCCCCCGATTTTTTCTGAGCGGCGTTGATTTTGTTGACGAAGTCCGCCAGATTACGAGCGTTTTTCGCGCGGATCAGATAGAGTCCCTCATCGCGGTCCGCGCGGCCTGCTGGGTCAGGACGATAAGCGTAACCCACGGCCGCACCGGGAACCACGTCGGTCAGTTCAGTCCAACCCATTCCCAGATTTCGCGTCAGTTTCGCTTCGAGTTTGCACAGATTTTGCCACTCACTCGATGCAGACAGAGACCGCCCCAAGGCCGATTTTGCCAAAGAAGCAGCGAAAGGAGAATCCGTCAGAGCGGAAACGTGCTTAGCTAAGTCGTTGGCGATGAGACAGAATCCGGCGTCATCGGGAACAAAACGGATCAACTCGTCTCGCGGAGCCGCAAACGACAGCGATAAAACAAGTAGAGTGAGAGGCATCGTCAAGTTCCCTGATCTAGTCAGCGGGCATCGACCGGCAAATCGCGAAAAAACAGGCTCATGGCTCGGCAGGCGGGATCGGTCAACGGTTGCAGACCACTTGAGACTATCTCCCCCGCTTCGCGAAACGGTTGTAGGGGGGAACCCTGCTCAGGCATCTGCGGCGGCACCAGGTTGGACACTTCTACGTGGGGAAAAAGTCGGGCGGTTTCTTGGGCTGTGCGTATCGTCAACGAAGCGACCTCGTCACGAGCCTGATTCACGCCCTCTTGTATGGCGATAGGTTCGGGCGTCGCGGGGCGAGTTATATCGGGAGTCAAGAAGACTATACCGAATGTAAAAAAAAGTCCGGCCACCGTTGTCAGAACGAGGGGGGCCATCCAGCGAAGTTGACGAGCTTGATTTCGTTGCCGGAAATCCTTCCGAACGGCATGAACGATGCGTTGAGCAAGCCCAACAGGTGGTTCTGGACGAGGGAGGAGTGAAAGTGCCGCAAGTAACTGATCCGTATCCGCTCGATGGCGTGCGGATTCTGGACAAATTAAAGCATGGGCATCAAGGGCGTCAGGAGATTCACCATCCATATAGGCGACAATCAATTCGTCACAGACACGACAGGTCATAACTATTCTCCCGATGTGGGGCGTCGGGTTTCCTCCTCGACCAGACCGCGCCGCTTGAGTCGCTCTAATATCTCCATCCTAGCTCGGTGTAGCCAGGTCTTGACGGTGCCCACCGGTCGGTCAATCGCTCTCGCAATATCTTCATACCCCTGACCTTGTTCGTGAAACAACACGAACACCGTTCGATAATCCTCTCGTAAATCCTGCACGGCCGATTGAATCTCGGCACTGAGTTCCCGCGTTTCATTGGCATTGACGTTTGGAGCGACCAGCGTTTCGTCGAGAAAATCAACCGTCTCTGGTCGTCTTGACCGCAGCCCCAGCCACGTTCGGCACCGGTTGATGGCTATCCCTACAATCCAAGGCCGTAAAGGCCGAGTGGAATCCCATCGCTCTAGGCTGCGAAAGACGCGCAAGAATACTTCCTGGGTAACATCCTCCGCATCTTGTTGGTGCCGCAATAACCGAACA
This sequence comes from Planctomycetia bacterium, assembly GCA_009918525.1. Classification (GTDB taxonomy): domain Bacteria; phylum Planctomycetota; class Planctomycetia; order Gemmatales; family Gemmataceae; genus RGDT01. Next base: position 3,360 of record RGDT01000035.1, on the reverse strand, counting down.
CACATACCGAACACGTCGCTGTGATAGCGTGCCACCAGAATCCCGATGGCATCGGGATTACCGAGTAAGCAAAGGCGAACGAGCGCGGCATCGTCAACACTCACGACGCTCCTTTCATTAAGTGTTTACCCTAGACGTGTGAAGGAGGTTTCAGCCACAGCCATCGAAATTATATCAACTGCGACCGATGCAACCGTAACGAGAGAAGGCAAGGATCACCAGGATTGTTGTCGGGTATTTCCTTGACATTCGATTCAATCCAGATATACTGAGACGCAGTCTCAATAAGCCTGCCGCTGGGATGTTCCCCATGAGTGTCGATACCCTGTTACCGCTTGAACTGCTCTGCCCAGGCGACTGGGCTGAAGTCCGTGACGTGGCTGGTGAACCCGGTTGGGTGGCACGTCTCGCTGAATTAGGCGTTCGGGTCGGCTGTCGGCTCCAACTGCTTCAGACTGGCCCTCCCTGCCTCATCTTCTGCGCTGGTGCTCGTTTGTGCTTGCGTGGTTCCGATGACTTTCAGGTTTTCGTCCAACCGTTGGCAGAAAGCTGAGGCTTCGGTGACTCTCGAGCAACTTCGTATCGGCAACAGGGCCAGAATCACGGCTCTGGCGGCTGAACCGGCTCTGTTGCAACGCTTGATGGAAATGGGCGTACTTGAAGGTGATGAGGTTGAAATGGTAGCCGTTGCTCCTCTGGGTGATCCCATCGAGATCCGTCTGGGAGATTCTCGCCTCAGTCTTCGCCGCGAAGAAGCCGCCCGTGTTGAGGTTACCCTTCTACCATGACTCCCACGGCCGCCCTGATTGGTAATCCGAATACGGGAAAAACTACGCTCTTCAATGCCCTTTCGGGTCTTAACCACCGTACAGGCAACTATCCCGGTGTCACGGTCGAATCTAAGAAAGCCGAAGCCGTCTTCGGTGCGACCCGTTTCCACCTAATTGACCTCCCCGGTACCTACAGTCTTGCTCCTCGCAGCCCAGATGAGATGGTCGCCGTGGATGTTCTGCTTGGCCGACAAACGGGTGAACCACAGCCCAACGTCCTCATTTGCATCGTTGATGCCTCGAATCTGGAGCGCAATCTTTATTTGACGACGCAGGCCATGGAAATAGGGGTGCCGGTCGTAGTTGCCCTGAACATGATCGATGTCGCTGAAAGTCATGGCGTTCGGGTCGATGCCGATCGATTGGCAGCGAAACTGTGTGTCCCGGTTGTGCCGATTCAGGCCAACCAACGCAAGGGACTCGATGCTTTGCGGATGGCTGTCGAACAGGCTCTCAAGCACCCCGCACCTTTAGAGCATCCCCGTTTTCCTGATGTGTTTGAAACCGAGACAACGAATCTGGGTCGTTACCTGGGTTCCAGTATTCCCCCCTATCTGGTCCGTCGCTTAATTATTGATGTCGGCGGTCAGGCCGAACAACGATTGGCCGGCGAAAACGGCGTCCACGGCCCGGTGCCCGCCGTTGAGGCACGCACGCGCTACGGATGGATTCGCCGAACGCTGGAAGGGGTCGTGCAACGACCCTCAGAGCGATTAACGACGTGGACGGACCGAATCGACGCCGTGTTGACACATCGCGTTTGGGGGACGCTGGTGTTCCTGGTCGTCATGTTCTTGTTGTTTGAAGCCATTTTCGTCGGTGCAAAATACTTCACCACGCCGATTGACACCGCCAAGGACTTTTTGGCTTCGATGGTCCGCGATGGGCTTCCGCCTGGCCCCTTCACCAATCTTTTGGCTGACGGCATCATAGTCGGTGTCGGATCTGTGGTAGTATTCTTGCCTCAAATTTTGATTCTTTTTGCCTTCTTAGCCGTACTCGAAGATTGCGGCTATATGGCGCGTGCGGCCTTTTTGATGGATCGACTCATGGCACGCGCTGGATTGAGCGGCAAGTCATTTATCCCCTTGTTGTCGTCTCTCGCCTGTGCAGTGCCGGGGATCATGGCGACACGAGTTATCGAAGACTATCGCGACCGTTTAGCCACGATTCTGGTCGCACCGTTGATGAGTTGTTCGGCGCGCCTGCCGGTGTATACCCTCCTCATCGGGGCGTTTCTTTCCGAAAAGGCGGGTTACTCGTGGTGGGTTCCGGGCGTGACCATGTTCGCGCTCTACGCCATCGGATTGATTCTCGCACCCCTGATGGCCTGGATTCTCAAACGAACCTTGCTACGCGGTCCCAAACCGGTCTTCGTCATGGAAATGCCTAGCTACAAATGGCCCGACATGTGGGGCGTCCTGCGCCGTATCTATGACGCGGCTGCGGCGTTCCTATATCGAGCCGGTACGGTCATTCTCGCCACGTCGATCATCGTGTGGGCCTTGTTGAATTTCCCAGCCGGTGATTATGCCGAGCGTATGGCCAAACTGGAGGCCAGTGTATCAGATGTTCGCCAACAAGTCGAAACAGCCGAGGGAGACGAGAAAGAGGCGCTTGCGAAACAACTCGAACCGGTGGATGAGGAGAAGAATCGTCTGTTGATGGACTGGCGTCGCAATAGCTACCTGGGCCGAGCGGGCCGAGCTTTAGAACCGGTTTTCGTGCCGTTAGGATGGGATTGGCGCGTCACGGTGGCAGCTTTGGCAAGTTTCCCAGCACGAGAAGTGGTCGTCGGTACAATGGGCATCTTGTATCAACAAGGCAAAGTGGACGCAGGGGACGAAGCATCGGCGACACGACTAGGCATCGAAGTAAAAAAGGGGGGTCTCACCTTACCCGGAGCGGTGGGGCTGATGGTCTTTTTTGCGTTGTGTTGCCAATGTGCTTCGACGTTGGCAGTCATCCGTCGCGAAACACGCTCTTGGACTTGGCCGATTTTTACCTTCATGTACATGACGACCTTGGCGTATCTTGGAGCCATGCTTACCTATCAGATCGGCACCCTCCTAGGGCTATGATGTGCAGACCATTCTTGTTGTCATCGTCGTGGTTTGTGCCATCGCATACTTGATCCGGCAAACCTGGCGTGCTTGGACCGGCAGATGCAACGGCTGTGGGCCGAAACCCCGCCCCAAGTTGATCGCGGTACAAGAGTTGACGGCCCGATTGCGACACCGCTGAGGCTTTTTGGTGTATGTGGTGCAACCGAATCAATATCGAGGAACATCAGTATCCTAATAATGAGAACAACAATGACAATGGACAATCGCTTGATCCAGACAATGAAGGAACAAGAAGATCACTATCTGCTGCTAGCGTAGGATCTGTATCTATATTTATCAGATCCTCAACCGAGTCTTTGAAGGAATTATTTATTATAAAACTTCTACTCATAATTATTTAATTGCTCTTTTTAATAATTCTTGGAACTTCCATTCTTCGTAAGTTGTAAATCTTTCATTGAATA
>RGDT01000340.1 GCA_009918525.1 Planctomycetia bacterium | reverse complement strand
AACGAGGTAGCGACCATCGGGTGTAAAATCGAGCTGATCGATGACTGTGTTTCCATGTGCAGCGAGCGTAAGATCCCAGTAAATTTTCTTGGTTCGAAGATCCCAGATGCGAAACTCGCTGTAGTTGCCGCCGGCGGCAAGGAATCGGTTATCGGGGGATAATGCCAGGGCGTGAGCACCTCGAATTTTCCCCGAGGAAAGTCGTTTATGCGTGGAGAGATTCCACAAATCCCAATGGCCCATAACAAGGAGGCTACCATCCCGAGTGATCTTCATTTCATAAGAAGAGCCACCAGGAATGTCAAAAAAGAACGGTATCCGTTTAGGCACGCTCATTGGAGGTGCAACATGAGGAGTCATGAGTGACAAACTAGCCCACAGCATAAATGTATGCACTGAGAGTTTCATCCTGAAATGGAAATGAGATCACAGCAACTGACAAACTGAATCGATGGAAGCACTCACTATTGATAACTGGTGATGGGTGCTGGTAATCCATGAACATCACAATTATGGTGTGTAGAGAAAGGAGGTCATTGCACGATCAACAAAACAGGCTCGAAAATCTTCGAGGGTCAGCTGGCTTTCTTCTCCTCCGGCCATGTCGCTTCGATTGTGTGGATTTCTCAGAATAATCTTGTTGTCACGGTATCCAACGACTGAATATGCATGGTTCTTCACAATCCCTAACATCGAAGCAAACGCGGGTAGCGTGTCTTTGCTCGCAGCGGACAAAACGCGCGGACTTGTCGATTGATGCCGCACTTGGTCGAGAAGTGATTTGTTGACGAGATCTTCAATCACCCGGCGCTCTGCAGTGATCGTACCCGTCAAGCGCTTGATGGCGTCCTGCATGTACTCCCCACCAGCCGCCTGCTCATAGTAGCTGCCGTTAACTAGGCGAACATCAACGAGGAGATTGCCATCTGCGATTCGTTGCTTCAGACTGGCCAATTCCATCAACGTAACCCATAACGCTCTGTCGGTTGCACGGCCATACACAAGCCGCTGAGCGATCGTCGGCTCTTCAATCGTTAATGTCTTGGCCTTGCCATCAGTGCCGAACATGATCACTTCAAATGTCTTCCGGCCATCCCCGGCTGTCGCGGTTAGCTTAATCCGCTTCCCAATCTCAACAGCGCCTTCCTTGCGAGTGAAGTTGATTAATGCCGCGAGAAATGCGCAGTCGCCAATGATTCCCTGTCGAATCGTTTTTGCCAGCGCCTCATTCGACAAGGTTTTGTCGATCAGATACTTGCCGCCAGCAGTGTCAGCAATCACTGGCGGACCAATAGCGGTTGCTTCGGTGATGAGATAGCGGAAATAGTCATTGACTAATCTGGCTTTGACGCCGAGCGCCCTCTTGGCCGGGTCCGGATGTGTGGCCGACAAAGCCCTGTTGGCGGCAAACGTCTTGATGTTCTCTTCGGTCAGGCCGACGGCCAAGTCAACTGTTCCAAAGGTGTCCGCATAGTCGCCCAACACTCCTGGCTGTTCACCTTTCTGAATGATGAACATCTTCAACGTCGCAATGGCTGCGATCTTGGTGAAATTCGGATCCAGTTCAAACTTCTCGAACAACTTGTTGATGTCAACTGCGGTTAGCTTTCGCGCGGCTCCACCCCAATCGGCCGCGCCAAGGTTTTCCAGCAACACCTTGTCGAGAAACACCCCGGCAGGCGCAGGGGTGGTTGTTACGAACGCTGTGACGATTGCACTCAACACGCCATTCGTGACGGTGTAGCTGAAAGATTCCACCCCGGCAAAGCCGATAGCGGCAACCAGGTTGAATGAACCATCTGCACTGACCGTCACTTGGCCCCCTGATGGGAGCAGCACAGTTTGCCCGAGATTGCTCGTCAGACCATTCACGGCACTGATCGTCAAGGGCAAACCTGTTGAGTCTTGATCGTTCTCCAGCAAGCGCGGGTAGCCACCGATGTCACCACCGGTGATTGTTTGCCCTTCCTCGACTTCAAATGACTCCCCGATTGTTGTCAATTCGGATTGGGTCGTTTGCTCGTTAACAATCCATTGGAACGATTCTGTTGCCGAATAGATCCCATCGGATACGGTTACGACAACATGGAGCGGCAGACCGTTGGTTGCAGTATTGGCCGCAATCGTCCCCGTTATCAACCCATTCGCTGCGTCGATGCTCAACCCTGCCGGGAGTCCCGTCGCGAAAAACGACAACGTTACCCCGCCAGCGTTGGTAGGAACGACAGCAAGCGTAACGGTGTCTCCTTCGGCGGTTTGACGATTCGGCACGTCTTCAATGATGTACCTATCGTTGACCACCCAAACGAACCACTGCCTTCCGGTGTAGTCACCATTCGTCGCAACGATTTCGACCTGGTATCCTGCCTGACTCGCTGTTCCGGCGGCGATGGTGCCCTCGATCAACCCGGTCGTGGAATCGATTGACAGTCCCGAAGGCAGGCCTGTCGCCTGATAGCTCCAGGCATTTCCGGGACCACTCGCTTGTACAGGGAGCGAAACAATCGCCCCTTCGATGGCGAATTGATTACTGATGAATGCGACAACGATCGGGGATCGAACCGTCCAGAAAAACCGAGATGTCGAACTGTAGACGCCTTGGTTGGCAGTTACGACCACCAGCGCCGCCTCACCCGATGCCGAGGAGGATGGGACCAGTGTTCCTGAGATCTCACCGGTTGCGCCATCGATCATCAAGCCTGCCGGCAACCCAGTGGCGGAAAAAGTGATTGATTCGTTGTCGATACTTGTTGCGTTGATGGTGAGTGCAATTTGATCGCCTTGTGTGTTGCTCTGGTCAGGGATGAGGTCAAGGACCAATCGACCAGCGATGTCCCAAGCGAACGCACGAACCGTGGTGTAGGTGCCATCTGTCACACTGACGTGAACGGTAAGCGGCCCCCCAGAATGCGTCGATGTGTTTGGCTCCAGCGTCCCGGAGATTAGACCGGTTGCTGAATCAATGCTCAAACCGTTGGGCAGCCCTGTTGCCGCATATGTCAATGGGCTAGAGTCCGGCGAAACCGCACTGACCTGAATCGAAACCGGTTCTCCCTCGACACTCTGCTGCGGACTGATTGGTGCAATTGTGATCCGTGATGAAATCGTCCACCAGATAGCCGTACTATTCGTAAAGATCCCATCAGTGACGATCACTGTCGTAACGAGCAGATCTTCGTATGTCGAAGCCTGGGGCAGTATTGTCCCGCTAATCTCGCCCGTGTTATCGTCGATAGTCAACCCGCTAGGCAGACCAATAGCCGTGAAGGTTAAGTTCGCGGAGTACGGATTGGTAGCCGACATTTCTAGCGAAACGACATCACCTTCCATGTGATGCTGGTCAGGTACTGGGCTAATTGTGATCCGGGAGGCGATACGCCAAGTAAACGTGGAACTGGCCAGGGATGTGCCTTCGGAAACAAGGACAATGACCGTAACGGCCTGATTGTTCGTATGCACGGATAATGTGCCAGTGATCAGGCCCGTTGTCGTGTCAATGCTAACCCCGAGCGGCAAGCCAAGGGCGGAATACGACGCGCTACTTGTTGCGGTGGGTTTGGACGCATCCAAATCAACCGTTTCACCCTCAATGTTGACCTGATCTTGTATCCACCCTGACGTGGCCAGAATCCCCGCATCCAAATGCGTCAGCGCCTGCCCGGCCGTGACCACCACGGGCGCAATCTGCCCACTCGCATCCGCGTCGCTATCGATCGTCGC
>RGDT01000339.1 GCA_009918525.1 Planctomycetia bacterium | reverse complement strand
CTCGCACCGCTCGATAGACCTCCAAGCACGCGGCCCCGGACCGTAAACACGTTTCGCCGGAGGCCAACGCCTGGACGGCCAAGTCGTAGAGCCGTCGTTGGTCGGCGTTCGGTTGACCCCCGACACACAAGGTATTGGTGAAGTCGCTACGATAGCCGTCGATAACGACGGAAAAATCGAGAATGAGCATATCCCCAGGATTCAAGACGCGTGTCGTCGCCGGTCCGCCGCGCCGGTCCGGGCCGGGGCTGACGGCAAAGTCTCCGTATACGATCACTGCTTTTCGAGCGTCGCGGTTACACGCGGCGACGATGCCGTTGTACACATCGAGTTCGGTCATGCCCGCTTTGACGTTGGCTCGTGCCCAGGCGTGTCCGGCGTCGGTGGCTCTCATGCACTGACGCAATAAAGCAATCTCGTCGGGGTCTTTTTGTCGTCTCATTCTTGCAATCGTGTTAATCAATGCGGAGGCGAGCGGATTGCCGGGCCGGTCATGACCTCCTAGCCAGCTTTCCCCCAGTGCAGGGAGGAAGGAGGGAGGCGGCCCGGCATCAACGACATTCCATATTGCCAGTTGACGAGGCCCAATACCCGGCGATTGGCCGTCATACCAAGGAAGAACGACTCGCTCATCGACATGGGCGGCGTCGGCATAACTTTTGAGGCGATTTTCGCACACGAGCCGGGCGTGGCCGTCAGAACGCACGAGGAGCATTGCCCCAAACCCAGCATTCAGGCTGATCGGATCGACGCAGAAACCGCTCAGATAGTTGACATGAATCGGATCGACCAAACACAACCAATCGCCCATAGGTTTGGGGTTGAGTAAGTTCCAGAGGCGTTGACGACGGTGACGACATCCCACAGCACTGAGCATCGGCGGAATCTCCTGAGCGATAACGCTGTCAGGGTAGGGCAAAAGGTGCTAGAAGTCCAAGGTTTTGCATAAGCCGACCGATTTCGTAGGCTTTCACTGTCGAGGGGCTGCCCTTATGATAAAAGAGTAAAAAAGAACCCCGCCAACGAGGGAACCATGAGTCGCGAAGATCAATATGGGTCATACGGTGTGACAAGTCTGCAACAGAAGGGAATCGGCCTCATCGTTGCCTTGGTGGTCGGCTTGATTGCCGTCGGATCGTTTGCGGCGAAGGGTTGTCAGGATGGCCCCTTCGGACGTAAGCAGATTGTGACAATGAGCAATGAGCAAGAGGTCGCCTTGGGGCTTCAAGCTTATAAAGAAGTTCTGAGCGACCCGAAGACGGTCGTGATCAATAGTGGGCGAGCCGCCCAATTGGTTCAAGAAGTGACTTCTCGTTTGGCAGCAGCCACGGAAGACCCTGCGTTTCTCAAGATGGCCCGTTTGAAAGACCGGAAATATTTATGGGAGACGAAACTCGTCAATAGCAAGGAGGTCAACGCTTTTTGCTTGCCGGGCGGAAAGATGGTGATGTTCACGGGGATTTTGCCTGTCTGTCAAACGGATGCGGGTTTGGCAGTAGTCATGGGGCACGAGCTTTCGCACGCGCTGGGGCGTCACGGTGCCGAGCGTATGGCCCATTCGCAGATGGCGCAGATCGGCATCGCGGCCGCAGGATCATCGATGGGCGGCGTGACCGATGCCGAGCGTCAGCGCGTAATGCAGATACTCAACGCCGGGGCAAAGTTCGGAATTATGAGCTATGGCCGACGACACGAATCGGAAGCCGATCATTTGGGTTTGTTGTTGATGGCGACAGCGGGCTACGATCCAGCGGAGGCACCAAAATTTTGGGAACGGATGACACGCGCGACAGGCAGCGGGTCGAAAACGCCTGAGTTTATGTCTACTCATCCGAGCCATGAGACGCGGATACGAGATTTGACGAATTGGCTACCGGAGGCAGAGCCGTTGTACAAAGGCAGCCGGTTCAAGGGGGAGAAGCCGAAGCCGATTAATTGACCGATTCTAGTTAATTATTAACCACCATGTACAAATACATGGTGGTTAAGCTCTACTGATATCAATTTCCCGCGATCTGACTCGTGAATTTTCACGACATAGAAGCTGTCCAGTGCAAAAATCTTTTGGCCGCCATAACACAAGAGATCAAATAAATTAATATTAGAAAAATTGGAATCAGTAGAGCTGAGCATATTTAACTGTTTCTCACAGTTCATCCCAAGCATCTTCAACATCATGCCAAGTTGATCGGACTGCAATCCATTTTGATGGATCCAGTGGATCACAAATAAGATCTGCGACAGCAAGAATAAATTTTGCAACTGCTACAACGAAATTAAAAACTTTCTTGAGAAAACTGAAAAATCCCTTTTTAACTAAATCGGTGCGTGCACTATATGTTATCACGCTGCAAGTGAGTACCGAGAAGTGGTCATCATTGCCAGCCATCTGCACTGCGATACCAGCAGTGTGTATGTTCTGCTTTGTCACACTGGTTGTAGTGCGAGAAGTATTTGTGTAAGTAGATTTATGTTGGCTAAGTTCGGTGCACGAGCCAGAATAACCACTGACATCCGTGGCTTGTCCGTTAGCAACGGCAGTTCCACCGATCATCACGGCTAAAACCACCATTAGTGGCAAACTACCCGACACGATGCGAATCATCAGAATTTCCTTTCATCCCGAGTGTGTGGCAACAAGTTGTGGAAAGGTATTCACCTTGTTTGGCCGTGTTGCCAAGTGCAGCGGCCTAACCACCAATATGCTTAGAAGTGGTTACTACCCCCTTTCCAGTTTTTTCTAATTAATTTTTTGATTCTGTTATTTTGTTAAAATGGGAAAATAGTTTTGGCTTCGGTCTGGCATCTCTGACGCCGGACGACTTCGACCTATCCTCGCCTATTCCATTCCTAACGCTGGTAGAGAAGAAGAAGTCGAAGAACCTACGACGACAGGAATACTCTCATTCTTTGTCTGTCGTCGAAGAATCACGTGATAATATCGTTGATGAGTTGTGTCAGCCTCCGGTTTGGCCGCGGACACGAAAAAATAGAATTGCTTGAATAGCACGAGGGGCTTGTGGGAAGGCGGAATTGTTAGAGGTATGGAAGAAACGAACGGGACCGATTTTGTCAATTTTCACACGTTATGTTATTGCTTTCCATTACTGTGAGGTAATTCCGGCATAGGACAAGGGATGCTCCAGTAACTCGCCGGACATTCCTATCCGAAACTAACCGTCTGATACAGTCATCGCCACCTAGTTGATTTTTCTGAGCCGTTGAAAAATACCCGGACCAAGCCAGAAAGGCGAATGTCGCTCAGTTAACGCGAGGCAACAGGGCAGGAATTCGTACTACCTTGCGTACTTACCTCACTGGATCGGCCCCCTTTCAATGTAATTTATTATCCTGAACGGATATTGGGGCACAATTATGAGAAAGAACGTAAACATTTCAGGGTCTACGTCTTACACTCTTGTGCACAAAATTGTATCGCTAAATTTAATGAATGCGCTGGGAATCGAACCCAGGACCTACGGATTAAAAGTCCGTTGCTCTACCGGCTGAGCTACGCATTCAAGATCCTTACGACTTCCGTCGTTTTTTCTCTTCTGCTATCATTATAGCGGCTTCGGACCCCGACGGCAAATCAATCGACACTTTCCGACGCTTATTTCTCAAATTCCTGGGTTTTTCGCCGATTTTCTCTCCTGCAACGACGTTCATAAATCTGTCTTCCGCGAAAAATTCTTTCGCCTCTTGTCCCGGTCCATGGCGGCGAGTATTTACATCTTGTCGGACGGCACGATGGACCGGAAAGGGGCAACTGTCATGCTC
>RGDT01000338.1 GCA_009918525.1 Planctomycetia bacterium | reverse complement strand
ACTGGCCAATCACGACCAGACAAGCACGCTTGTGTTCGATGAAATCGATGCCAACGTCGGTGGTCGGCTCGGGGATGTTCTCGGCCAAAAGTTAGCGGCTCTGGGCCGTTCGCATCAGGTCATCTGTGTGACCCACCTCGCGCCGGTAGCAAGTTTCGCCAAGCATCACTGGACAATCCGCAAGGAAAAGACCAAAGGCCGCACCGTGACCCGTATCGCTCTGCTGGAAGCCCATGACGACCGGATGGAAGAGTTAGCGTGCATGTTACGCGGAGAGGCCCGAACAGCCTGCACACGTCAAGAAGTACGGCAAATGCTTGACACAGCTCGGGCAGCATGGTGAGTGCGTTATGGATCAGCCATCGACGCGCATCGATGGCTTCAGCCAGGTCAAGTTTAGCCGTTACGTCGTGCAAAATCTCGCATCAGTTCCGCCAGTACGGCGCACGATTCGGGAGAAACGGCGTTATAGATCGACGCCCGAACTCCGCCAACGGAACGATGCCCCGCCAGACCTACCATGCCCGATGCCGATGCTTCGCTGAGGAACTTCTTTTCGGCAGCCTCGTCGGGCAGGCGGAAGGTCACGTTCATCCGCGATCGGCACTCGGGCTTTGCATGACCAACATAATAGCCCGTATCGATTACATCATAGAGCATCTTTGCTTTGGCTTCGTTGCGTCGGCCCATTCCGTCCGCTCCGCCGTTTTCCTCGATCCATGAGAGGACGAGATTCAACACATAAACCGCGAACGTCGGCGGAGTGTTGTACAGCGAGGCGTTCTTGACGTGCGTCGTATAGCGAAGCATCGTCGGTACGTTTTTGTTCCCCTTGGTCAGCAATTCCTCGCGCAACACCACCACCGTCACCCCCGAAGGGCCGAGGTTCTTCTGTGCTCCAGCATAAATGAGCGATAGCCGCGAAGTATCGAATGGTCGGCTCAGGATGTCGCTACTCATGTCGGCGACCAACGGCGTCGAGCCAACGTCGGGGAGATGTGCCCACTGAACGCCCTGGATGGTCTCGTTTGTCGTGAGATGAATATAAGCGGGCGAAGGAGACGCGGACACCCGCTCAGGCAAGCAATCAAACTTCGGACCAGTGGACGTAACCTGAACCGAGCCATAACCCTTGGCTTCTTCGACGGCCTTTTCACCCCATGAGCCGGTAACAAGGTAATCGGCCGATCCATCCGGCGGCAGAAAATTCATGGGCAACATCGCAAATTGTAACGATGCACCGCCTTGAATGAAAATGGCACGCCAACCATCACCGACGCCCAATAGCCGTTTCAGCCGCGTCTCGGCCTCGTTATTGACGGCCTCGAATTCCTTGGAGCGGTGACTGAACTCCATGATCGACATACCGTGACCACGATAGTCGCGAAGCTCGGCCTGAACTCGCTCCAAAACCGGAGGCGGAAGCATTGCGGGACCAGCATTGAAATTATGAACCGTTTTCATCTCGTTAAACTCCCTTCAACGAGATTGTATCATCCCTCGCCAGCCGCAGAGATCTGAGAGAGCGGCATTACCTCCACATAGCAACAAAACGACATGATCCGTCGGTAAAAACCGTTCTCGACGCGCTGCTGCCAACGTGCAGGAGGCGGCCGGCTCGGTCAGGACTTTGGCCCGCTCCAGAAGAAATTCCAACGCCTCGACCGCCTCCTCGTCACTGACCACCGTCACACCACGGCCCAGTGTGCGGGCTATCGACGTGATGGCTGGCATTTCCACCAAGGCATTTGCTGCCAAACTGCGGGCCATCGCGTCGGCCCCGTGGGTTTCAACGCCGATGACCTCGCAGAACGGGTTGAGGGCGGTAGCAACACCGGCAAACAAACCCCCTCCGCCGATGCTCACGAAAACGTGAGTCGCATCCGGGGCATCCTCACGAATTTCTAGACCAATCGTCCCCTGCCCTGCGGCAATAAACGGATCGTCGAACGGATGCACCAACTGACCGTTGGCTTGAGCGGCTTGCTCGAACGCCGCATGGATATTTTCGCACAGAACGATCTGTGCTCCGTAGCTGCGGGTAGCGTTCAGGTAGTTGGAGGGAGTCGATTGGGGCATGTAAATGGTCGCACGACAACCGAGTTGTTGCGCGGCGTAGGCGACGCCCTGAGCGTGATTGCCACCACTGACAGCGACCACACCGCGAGCACGTTCTTCAGTGGAGAGTGAAAGAAGTTTATTGAACGCTCCGCGGGGCTTGAACGAGCCGGTTTTTTGGAAACATTCTAACTTCAGCGATACGCGACAACCCAACAGTTCGCTGCACGATTGCGAGGGAACCAACGGGGTACGATGCAAACGCCCTGAAATCCTTTCGCGGGCGCGTTCAATGTCGGTCAGCGTCAGATTCAAACGATGGCTCCGATCACCTTACCGCGGGATAGAGCGAACGGACGGCCGAACGGATCTTGCAATTCGGTGTGCGTGCCGAAGCCGAGCCGATCGAAAATGGTGGCGATGATGTCTGCCCCACTAACGACCCCATCAACGGGATACGCCGCGTGTTTGTCGCTGGCCCCGTAAACAACCCCTCCCTTAATGCCACCGCCAGCCAGGGCCAAGGAGAAGCAATGGCCCCAATGATCACGACCTCCGTTACCGTTAAACTTAGGAGTGCGTCCAAATTCTCCGAACCAGATCACCAAAGTCTCATCGAGCAGGCCGCGCACCTCAAGGTCTTCAATCAACGCGGAGAAACAACGGTCAGCGATCGGCATCAGCAGCGACTTACACGAATCGTTGTGCTTGGCGTGCGTGTCCCAGCCACCTTGATTGGGTTGGCCGGCAATGCGCGTCCAGTTGACCTGAACCAGCCCAACGCCCGCTTCGACCAATCTCCTCGCCAGCAAGACACTCTGAGCGAACCGACTGTTGCCGTAACGCTCGCGGACCTTGACAGGTTCGCTGCCGATGTCGAACGCCCGCCTTGCCGACGTGGATTGCAATAAATCCATCGCTTTCTTGGCATGGACGCTAAAGCCTTCAGGTACGGCAGACTGATTAACCTTGGTGAAATGGCGTTCAATTTGGCTCAAGAGCGATGCCCGTCCCTGGAAGCGCATCGCTGGTACTTCGTCGGGCAACGTCAACGCGGGAGACTGAAATTCGCGAGCGGCCGGGTCACACGGAATCAACCACGGACTGTGGCGAGAACCGAGTAAACCCGCATCCTGGCCTGGCCAGGGAAAATTCCCATCGTTCCAGATATGTTCGGGGATCGTGATCGACGACGGCAGCCGTCCCGCGTCCGGTCGAAGATAACGCAACATTGCGCCTATTGACGGCCAATTGTTCGGCGGTTTCGGCGTCGCGCTTTCCTGGCCCATTGGCTGGTGAGGCACGCCGGTGAGCATCTGATAGCCACTGGAAGAGTGGGCGTTGTCGTTGGTAACAACCGCGCGAAGTACGGCGAGTTTATTCGTCAAACCCGATGTACGCGGCAGTAATTCACCGACCAGCAACCCTGGAGTACGGCTCTGAACGTGACCGAAGACCCCACGCACCTCGGCTGGGGCGTTTGGCTTAGGATCAAACGTCTCATGTTGTGCCGGGCCTCCGACGAGTCCGAACACGATGACCGATTTCGCTTTCGGGGCTTGTGGTCCAGCCTTGAGAAGCCGCGGAAGCGTCAGACCACCAAGGCCAATACCTCCAACGCGAATCCAATCACGCCGGGACAGGTTGTCGTGGAGAGTAAACATGGAGCCATTTTAACAGATACCAAGAAAAATTGGGAGCAAAAAATTCCTTTTTCTTAGGTGTTCGGGACGCCTCGTCTTGACCTCGCCG
>RGDT01000337.1 GCA_009918525.1 Planctomycetia bacterium | reverse complement strand
CTTTTCTTACGTCGGCATGATCCGAGTCAAGTTCGCGGGTTTGGTAGACCATCTCAGCTCTCCAGCCTAAGCAAGAAAACACCCCGGAGCAGAATTGCATTGAACGCACGCAAGTCACCACATGGTCTTGCCTATTTACCAGCGCTGGCGCAATTTTTGCTCGACTGGAATTATGAACAATCATTTGCGAATCGTGGTGGTCGTGAGAGGGCGCATAGGATGATGCGTCGGTTGGTGTCGCTTGGGCGGAACTTTCCACCGGATTGTTTCAGGCCGCCGACTTCGACCGCGATCGCTTGGCCGACGAACTCCACCGCCTCGCTCCCAGTGAAGTGCTGGTAGGAGAAATGGCCGCTACGGCCGAATCCGCTCCTTTACTCGATTTGTTACGAGAATCCCTGGGTGGGCTGACGGTGACGGCCCGCCCCGATTGGACCTTTGACCCACTGTCGGCTCGTGCCTCGTTGCAAAGTCATTTCAATGTCGGCACCTTTGCCGGATTCGGATTCGATGATGCACAGCCTTGTCTAGCGGCAGCTGGCGCTCTAGTCGTCTATCTTCAAGAAACTCTCAAGGCCAGTCTTCAACATTTAGGCCGATTAAGGCCGTACCTTCCCGAGCGAGTGTTATTTCTCGACGAGGTGACGCGGCGGGGGCTGGAGCTGATTCGCACTCAGCGGGACGGCAACCGTGAGGGGTCGCTGTTGGGTGTGATGGATCGCAGCACGACCTCGATGGGTGCTCGTTTGTTACTGGAATGGTTGTTATCTCCTTTGGTGGATAGGGCTGCAATCGCTGCCCGTCTGGAAGCTGTCGCTGAACTACTTGACGACCACGGTCGGCGTGGCGACATCCGCTCGCTCTTAGCCGAGGCATTCGACCTTCAACGACTAATGGCCCGAGTGAGTACTGGACGCGCTTCCCCCCGCGATCTGGGCAGCGTTAAAAATACCCTTACACTTTTGCCTGCTCTCCGACTGCGACTGGAAGGTCAACGCTCCGCTTTGTTGGGAGACCTGGAACGGCGACTGGATGCGTGCCCTGATTTACGTGAATTATTGGAAAGAGCATTGGTCGAGTCTCCGCCTCTTTCGTCTCGGGAAGGCGGTATTTTTCGCGATGGCTACGACGCCGATCTAGACGAACTACGTAGTATTGCCTCCGGTGGTAAGGAGTGGCTAGCATCGTTTCAGGCTGATGAAATCCGTCGCACGGGTATTCCTAGCCTGAAGGTCGGTTATAACGATAACTTCGGGTACTACATCGAAATTACCAATGCTCACCAGGCGAAAGTCCCCTCTAATTACACTCGCCGACAGACACTAACCAATCGCGAAAGGTACGTGACGCCGGAGTTGTCGTCGTGGGCTGAAAAGGTTCTAAGCGCGGAGAGCCGTTTGGTTCAACGCGAACTAGAGTTATTTAACGCACTGCGCGAACGGGTAGCATCTCACACATCGCGACTTTTAGTGACCGCCGAGAGTGTGGCTACATTGGATGCGTTGGCTGGATTGGCGGAACTGGCTTGCGAACGGGGTTATTGCCGCCCAACGATCGTTGGCGAACCGGTGCTGGATCTTGTGGAAGGTCGGCATCCGGTCTTGGAGCAGATGTTGCCTTCGGGGACTTTCGTTCCCAATAGCATGAAACTTGGCGGGGCTGACGGCCGTTTTCACCTCATCACCGGCCCGAACATGGGTGGTAAAAGCGTCTATTTGCGGCAGACGGCCTTGCTGACCTTGATGGCTCAGATGGGTAGCTTTGTCCCGGCTCGGTCGGCGACGATTGGAATTGTGGATCGCATCTTTACACGGATCGGGGCTAGCGACGACTTAGGACGTTCGCAAAGCACATTCATGGTGGAAATGACCGAGGCAGCGAACATTCTTAATAACGCAACAGATCGTAGTCTCGTAATACTGGACGAAATTGGACGGGGCACAAGTACTTATGATGGGGTATCGCTTGCCTGGGGTATCACAGAGTATCTACACGACCGCGTAAAATGTCGTACTTTGTTTGCGACGCACTATCACGAACTGGCCGAATTAGAGACACGATTGGTTAGCTTGCATAACTTCCATGCACGGGTTCACGAAGGACCGGAAGGTATTGTGTTTCTTCACCGAATAGCCCAGGGCAGCGCAGAGAAAAGTTTCGGAATCCACGTCGCTGAGCGGGCGGGGGTTCCGGCAGCCGTGTTAGATCGTGCTCGGGCCGTTTTAGCGGAACTCGAAGCCCAACACCTTCAAATGGAGACACGCACCACCGCTCAGCTGAGTCGGCCTAAGTTAGTACAACCTTCACTATTTGCCAGTAGCGAAGACCCAATCTTGAGCGCATTACGCGAGTTGGACACTATTGCGCTCAGTGGGGAGCAAGCAATCGCGTTGATTCAGCGTTGGCAACGCGAGATCGGCTAAATGTAATTACGTTCCTAGCAGTTTTAGGATGGCACGACGGAGCAAATCTTCGGTCACAGTTCCCTCGATGCGGGCTCGTATTCGACCATCTCGAAATACCAGACAAGCTGGCGTCTGTTGGACGCGAAGTCCAGCGACGATTTCCGACGATTCGTCTATATCCAGCGTGAAGAAACGAACTTCAGAGTATGCCGTTGATAAACCGTTGATCATAGGCAGCAATAGCCGATCGGGGCCGCTCCACGGCGACCAGAAAAGGACGACGACAGGTTCCGTTGCCGTGGTGATGGCATTCTCAAAGGTGTCGGCATCGAGTGTCGGTAACTGGATACGCTTTTTCGAGGAGGCCGATTTTCGGGGGGTATCGGATTCCTGACCAAAGGCGACTTTTTTGGGTAACAAGCGATCACGATAATGCGATTCCAGCAGTAGATACAGTTCCGCCGCTTCCTCTGGTGTTTCAAAGTATTCGCTCAGTTCCCCCTCGTCGCGGAGTTGTTCGGTTTGCTGTTCGGTAAGCCCGGAGTTATCAAGTGAGCCTGATGGCGGAAAAAACTCGACGACGAACATGCTACCAGAGGGGTAGATGCAGAGGTCAGCCCACTCGTCCACCTCTTGATTCGCTCGCAATCGGCCGATAATTTCGGCCCGAGATGAACTCATCGCTGACTCCTTGGCGGGATGTCTCTTATCGTCAGTTTGCGAAGCCCCAGCGGCATCGTCTAGGTAGTTATCCCTGAAGGCATTTTCTTTAATCCGCTTTTATGCTAATGTAAAACTATATCCTATTTTTAAGGATGCGATAGTCAGACGATGGCTTACCTGTGGATGCTAGTTGGTTGTTTCTCCTTCGCGTGGATGGGGCAGTTCGCGGGCTTGCTGCACTCTCGCTGTGATTGGCGAGTAGTTGCCCTGGCGCGTGGTGGTTTGGCTTTTATCTTTGCTTTAAGTCTAGCTCGAATGTCGGGGGCCAAACTCGTGCTATGGCGTCCTCCCGCTCTATGGTTGCGCGGGTTAGCCGGTAGCCTGAGTTTGCTATGCACGTTTTACGCCTATAGCTCGTTACGGCCGAGCGAGGTTCTCGCACTAGCGAATACGTTTCCGATTTGGGTGGCGATTCTCAGTTGGCCCGTATTACAGCAGAAGCCTAATTTGTCGGTATGGCTGGCCTCGTTTTGCGGCGTCTGTGGTGTCGTCGTGATGCAAATCGACAAAGTAGAATTTCCCCCTGGTAGTCAACTCGCGGTCATACTGGCCCTGGTTGCCGCGTTTACTTCAGCCGTCGCCATGCTCGGGCTGAATCGATTGCAAGGCGTACATCCGTGGGCAGTGGTAGCCCATTTCAGCGGGGTTGCGACTGCTTTCGTCCTGGCGGGCTGGATGGTGGG
>RGDT01000336.1 GCA_009918525.1 Planctomycetia bacterium | reverse complement strand
ATTGGGGATTTGACGTTACAGCTGCTCATCAATTTGAAGATGGCCAAAACTACCATCCCACGAACAAATGGGTTCTGTTCGGTCATCACTTCGCCGCTATTTCAGGTGCCGGCCCGCTGATTGGTCCCGTTCTCGCTATTCAGTACGGCTATATGCCCGGCTTATTGTGGTTGCTCATCGGCGTGGTTTTAGCCGGTGCGGTACAGGACATGCTCGTACTGGCGGCAAGCGTGCGACGCGGCGGGAAATCGCTCGCGGAGATTGCCCGTGTCGAACTCGGTTCCTTTGCCTATACCGTGGTTTCAGCGGCAATTCTGTTTATCGTTGTGATAGCGCTGGCCGGCTTGGGGTTTGTCGTCGTCAAAGCCCTGGGCGGTGAAGAGGTAAAATTACCTGCTGACGTGCGCATCACTCTGCCGGCAGGGGCGGTGATCGATCACTCAAAGCACCCGAACTATCATTTTCCCGCCGGGTGCGAGGTGCGTTACCGTTCCGATGCTGATTCCAGTATAAGGCCCGAACCATTTGAGGTGCGCATCGCCAGCCGCGAACCACTCCCTGCCCCTGGAGCCGATCGAACAATCCTACTCCCGGCCAAGTCACTGCAACGGATCGCCGGATCGTCGTGGGGTACTTTCACGATTGGTTGCACGATTCCGATTGCGTTGTTTACCGGTTGGTACATGTACCGAATCCGCAAGGGGGCGGTAGTTGAGGCATCATTGATTGGAGCGGTACTGACACTAATCGCCGTCGTTGTGGGCAACTGGGTTCCCGGTTCATCGTTGGAACCTTATTTCTCGCTGACAAAAGAACAAACGATATTCGCGCTGTGCGCGTATGGCTTTGTTGCCAGCGTTCTGCCTGTGTGGTTGTTGTTGTGCCCTCGCGATTATCTTTCGAGCTTTCTTAAGATCGGCACCATAGTCCTGTTGATCTTCGGGGTGTTCGTCGCCAACCCGGTACTGCCGTCTCCAATGGTGAATAGCACTTTTGCCGACGGCGGACCTACCTTCCCGTGGGGTAGCATTTTTCCGTTTGTGTTCATCTGTATCATGTGCGGAGCGGTGAGCGGGTTCCATTCCCTTGTCAGTAGCGGCACAACCCCCAAAATGGTCGACCGCGAGAGCGATATCCGCATGATCGGCTATGGGGCCATGTTAATCGAGGGTTTAGTGGGAGTTGTCGCCCTCATCGCGGCCGCGTCACTCGATCCGAAGCTCTATTTTGATATCAACGTCGATATTTCCCAGGTTGCTCGGTGGGAGCCGCAAATTCGATCCATGACAGAACTGAACGGCGGCCTGAGTCATCTACCCGTCGAGCGGACGGATTTGGGCAAGGTAGAGGAACTGGTGGGTGGTGAGTCGCTGCGTGGTCGCACGGGTGGAGCGGTAACACTCGCAGTCGGTATGTCGTTCATCCTCACGGATGCTTTCGCCTGGATCGGCCTGCCCATTAAAACGCTCATCAAATACTGGTATCACTTCGCGATCATGTTCGAGGCTCTGTTCATCCTCACCACCATCGACACCGGAACACGTATCGCCCGCTTTCTATTACAGGAATCGCTCGCCAACATTTACAAGCCCTTCGAGAAAACCGACTGGATTCCGGGCAGTGTCTTCGCGACCTTCTTGGTAACCGCCGGATGGGGAACCCTGGTCTGGACCGGTTCGATTGACACGATTTGGCCGATGTTCGGTATCGCCAATCAGTTATTAGCAGCTATTGCCCTGTGTTTGTTGACGACCATCCTCGTCAACTCGGGTCGTCACCAATATGTTGTATTCACACTCTTACCGATGCTGTTTGTGACGGCAACCACTTCATACGCCGCCTATCTGATGATTCCCCAGTTTTATGCCCGTGGAGCCGAGTGGGGGTCGCTGAAGACCGGGCTGAATATCGGCCTGATGTTGTTCGTTATCGCTTGCGTGATGGGGTTATTGATTCAGGCCGTAACACGATGGTTAGCCGTATGGCGCGGTGTGGCCCCTGTGCGATTCTAGGGGAAGCCCATTTTAACCTCGCCGCTAGTAAATTCGCTAGGGGTTATTAAGCAGCCAATCACGTAGGCGGCCGAGTTGGTCAGTATTCAAAAGATCGACCCCGGCCGCGGTTAACTCTCGCCAAACCGCAGGATTCTCCGGCGTGGCCCAGAAGCGGACGCGTCGCCCTGCGGCGTGAGCAAGTCGGATCATTTCCCGCAATTTGGCCCGCTCTCGCTCGGGCATCGGACCCTCACCGCGCCAGCGGAACTTCCAGGCATCGCTTATCCAGGGCATTAGATCGGGAGATGCTTTGGAATCCAGATCGCCCGGCCGGCCGTCGATACCAGCATATCGCAACTTCTGTGCGCGAATGACTTCCCGCGGAACATTTCCGCTGATGACCACCGTCACCGGGCCGGGCGTGTGCTTCTCGTCTCGGGTTATGCTGAGAACGTCGGCATATTTCGCCAGCAAAGTATCGACTGCCGCATAAGTTGCCGAGCCGTCGGTCTTGAGGTCAATCATGAGGAAAAAAGGCGTGCGTGCATCGTAGACGGCACCTCGTTGGCGAATCCGCTTGCGTAGCGGGGCCAAGTACAACGCCTCCAGTGTCCGCTTGCCGCCGACATCGAGCCAGATTTCAGGCCAGCTATGCCCGACAAGTAATTTGCCGTTCGTGAGAAACACATCCGCCTCGACACTGCAAAAGCCATGATCCAAGGCATCGTGTAAAGGGCGAGGATGGGCATAGTCGTTGTGAGCATGAGCACGAGGCAGCGGAACCACGAACGGCGGCGGAGCTACCAGGGCGATCAACAAGGCAATCATTATCCCTTCCCTTGACGAAACAGAACGATATCGTGGCGTTTGATCATTATACCGGCCTGACCGTCCGGGCGTTGTCCCATCGTGTAGACGGCAAATTTGCCCGTCGTGGTTTCAGCGATATACAACGCAGCTTGACCTTGGGCGATCATACCAGTGGTCATCATGAAATGTACGTTTTGGCGAGGTGGGATGCCAAATTCCGTCACCAAATCCACCTCGGCCCAGCCAGCAATTTTTCCATTAAGTCGGTCGATCAGAGTACCAAGCAGTTTTCCGCCGCGATAATCCAGCAACCAGACACCATCGGTCGGGGCGCGTGGGTTAACAGCGACAGCTCCCGTGGCGAGGATAAAGTCCTCGTGACGATCATTGCCTGCTCGGGCATATGGTAAATTGATTGACCAGAGTAGAGCTATGACGAGGCCCAATAGCATTCCAATCCCCAACCATCCAAGACGTTTACGGTCGCTCATCGTTCGGCCCTCCCGTGCCGACGCTCTGTCGGTCGAGCGATGCCTATAGCGAAGTGGCTGAACGGAGACAACCCCGCTATAATCACACTGCTACCGCCCAATCAGACTCGCACTCTCGGGGAACAGTAATCCCCACTCGCTTCTCATGACTTGTTTTTTGAGGCCTATCCCATGCCGCGACGGATTCTCTTTCTGTTTTTACTACTCATGCTGCCCGCACCGTCGGCTGCGCAAGTGAAACTCGGGCCGAAGACGATCCAATTCTGTTTCTGGAACGTCGAAAACCTCTTTGACGACCGTCCCAATCCGAAACTCGACGAACCGGATCGCTCGTTCGATCTGTATTTTTCCAAAGACCCCGAAGCTCTGCAATTTAAGCTCGATCGTCTGGTTGAGGTATTACTCGGCAAGGAATTCAACGGACGCGGGCCGGACATCTTGTGCATCGCCGAAGTGGAATCGCAACGGGCCGTGGAACTGGTACAACGCGAACTCAACCGTAAACTCAAAGACAAGAACCATCACTACACGCATCTGGTCTATC
>RGDT01000335.1 GCA_009918525.1 Planctomycetia bacterium | reverse complement strand
TTTGGTCCTTTAGGCGAGCGAGTGTTCTTGACGTATTGTCGATTATGTTGATAATGATTGAATCGACGACGGGGGGCGGTGATGACGGAAGGCGAAATCAGCGCAGCATCGGAAGAATTACGATGCGCAAGCGCGGAAGACATCCTTCGCTGGGCCGGACGCCGATTTGGCGAGCGTTTGACGATGGCCACCGCCTTTGGGGCCGAGGGTGTTTGTATCTTACACTTGCTGGCAAAGATTGGATCGGGCGTGCGTGTCTTCAATCTCGACACCGGCTATCAGTTCCCCGAAACCTTGGCCGTTCGCGAACGAATCCGCGAACGCTACGGGATCGAGGTTGAGTTCGTTCGCCCCGAACTAACCGTCGCCGAATACGAAGCGGAACACGGAGGACCGCTATACGGCCTACGTCCCGATCAGTGCTGTCATGATCGAAAGATCGTTCCCTTGCGCCGGTTCTTGGCCGGTTTCGAGGCGTGGATCAGTGCCATTCGCCGCGACCAGACAACCCACCGGGCCAAGGCTGATGTCGTCCAATGGGACTCCAAATTCGGATTGGCTAAGGTCAATCCATTACTGAACTGGACGAAAAGCGACGTGTGGCGGTTCATTCTTGAAAACGATATCCCCTACAATCCGCTCCACGACCAAGGCTATCCCAGTATCGGGTGCTGGCCCTGCACCGCCTCTGTCGCCGAGGGCCTGGACGAGCGCGCCGGACGGTGGGCAGGTACCGGGAAGAAAGAGTGCGGTCTACACGTCATCGAAGTCAAAGACGGTGGAGGAATCTAAGGGTGCGCATCTCCGCGAAAGCCGAATATGCCTGCGCTGCCATGATGCATCTGGCAGCACATTATGGCGATCCTCAACCGGTTCGCGTCAAGGCCATCGCCGAAACGCAAGGGATTGACGACCGTTTCTTGGTGCAGATTTTGCTGTTGTTGAAAAAAGCCGGGCTTGTGACCAGCGTTCGTGGAGCGGCGGGTGGCTATCAGCTCGTACAGTCCCCCGAAAAGATCACACTGGCGCAGATCGTCAACGCTATCGACGACAGCACGTTCACCCCTCCATCAGCCCTTAGCGAGATCAACCGTACTCCTGTTGCTCAGGTCTTGCTCGACATTTGGCGACAAGTGCTGGCCGAGCAACAGCGATTGCTTCAGGGGCTGACGTTGGCGGAACTGGTGTATCGGACCCAAGATAACGCCTTGAGCTATCAAATCTGATCGGCAATCGTTTCTTTTGTTCGGTTGCCGTCGAAGTCAACGCATCGTAGCATTCGCCTACCTACCCTATTCATGTTCAAGGAAGCTCTGCTATGCCGCGAATTGTACTTTGTCTTCTGGGTGTGCTCCTGGTCGTGTCTGGTGCCTCATCGGCGGAGAAACCCGCCCTTATCAAGGTCGGAATGATCGGCCTGGACACATCGCATGTCGTGGCCTTCACCAATCTGCTCAACAAAGACAACAAGGGACCGATGGAGAATATCCGGGTCGTCGCCGCCTTCCCTGCCGGTAGCCCAGACCTCCCGATCAGTGCCGACCGACTGGCAGGCTTTACTAAGACGCTCAAGGAAAAACATAAGGTCGAAATCGTTGGCTCCATCGCGGAACTGCTACCCAAAGTAGACGCCGTCTTCTTGGAAAGTGTCGATGGACGCGTTCATCTGGAACAACTCAAACCCGTCTTTGCAGCCGGAAAGCCTGTCTTCATTGACAAACCCGTCGCGGCATCGCTGGCCGATACCATCGAAATCTTTGAACTAGCGGCCAAGCACAAGGTGCCATGCTTCAGTAGCTCATCCTTGCGGTTCAGTGACAAGCTCAAGGCGCTGGCTAACGATCCGGCCGTAGGCAAGCTACAACGCTGCGAAACGACGGGACCGGTCAACCCGCTTAAGGGACACCCGGAACTGTTTTTCTATGGTATTCACGGAATCGAAATGCTGTTTACCGTGTTGGGATCGGGATGCCAGACCGTGACGTGGAAAGACGGTGTCGTTACCGGGACGTGGAAGGATGGACGAATCGGCACCTTTCGATCCGACAAAGGCTACACAGCCAAAGTGACCGGCGACAAGGCAACGGCCCAGAGCGGCGGCGGCGACTACAACGGGCTGGTCAAGGCCATCTCGATTTTCCTGCGCGACGGTAAACCCCCGGTTTCCGCTGAGGAAACGATCAACCTCGTGGCGTTCATGGTAGCGGCGGAAGAAAGCAAAAAGATGGGCGGTCAGCCCGTCGCTATCGCCGGCGTGATGAAGCAGGCACGCGACGAAATCGCTGCCCGCTCCAAGACCGGAAAGTGAGCGGTCAACGCCTCACTTTGGAACGTCCAACCGCATCGCCCAGACGCGCGTTGGGTCGCGATAGCCGCCCGTGACGAGCAATAAGACCCGATGCCCCGGGTCGTATTCCAGGTTGTAGTTCATGCCGCAAGCGAACGGGAGCGTCGCCGTCTTGAGATGATTCCAGGCGTCCTTGCTTAGGTCATAGAGCCATGTTTCGGCCTGTTTGGTATCGCCCGATACGCGGTCGATGACCACGACCGTCTTTTCAACACCGGGATGATATTCCATCGGGCAGTGTTGGCCTTTCGGGGGCCTTTGCCCGGGGGTGAGCATCAACTCATATTTCCCTGTGGCAGGAATGTAGGCGGCAATGTCATTCCGGTTCTCGTTGGATCCGAACACGACCACTGCTTTATTTCGAGCGTCGTAGGCCGCGTTGGTGTGCCAGCCGAAATGTCCCTTGCGTACCACTTGCTTCCACTGCCTCGCTTCGCCTTGGAGTTCGTGGATGCCGTCGGGTCGAACGGCGACGACGCATTTTCGCTCCGTGTCGTAGATTGCACAGTACGGAAAACAACTCACCCCATTTCCCGGTAGCGTCGTCCATTCACCCTTGGCCATACCATACACCCACGTTGGCCTCCGCTTGATACGTGGCCATAACTCCTTGAACGAATCGGTGAAACGGCCGGGCACGAGATGATCGTCGAAGATGGGAACAATCATTTCATCGCGTGCGCTGTCGTAGACGACCGAGCCGAAGGTGTGCATGGCCCAGGGATGATCACCGTTTTTCCCGGCCACAGGCAGGCCGTCGCGGGTCACGTCGTAGTTGCCGCGTGGGTCGTCGTCGTAGGCTCGGATCCACTTCCGCTCAGCGGGCAAAAAGAAATAGGGACTGTTCGACCAGTCACGGCCGTGCGAATCGCTCCCGAATAGAACGAGTCGGCCCCGTTTCGAGTCGAAGCAGCTGCCGCCGTGCGCTTGACGACGAATCGGACCTTCACCGGATTTCGCTTGATGGATCATGATCCAGCGATTCGGTTCGAGTTCGAGCAAGCGCGGGTCAGCCGCTACCAACGGGCGTAGCAGAAGATCGCTCAAACACATAATCGCGATCATTGTTATTACCCAGCTGATCCGCATAGGCATGATACGCTTCTCCAACAGTACCTTTGCCCCATCTGTCCTGCGAGCCTTGACCTTCTTCACCGGTTATAGCGATCGCGTCGCTTTGGCTGACTTTGGGGTAGCAGCACACTTCACTATTCCGCCGCATTCGTCAGATTCTACCTATTATGATGATCGAATACATCCAGCGGCGGGCGAGTCGGGTGATTGGTTCGCCGTTTTGAGTTGGGAGACCAGACAGATGAGACAATCTGCAGGAGCGGTACGCTATCTCCGCTCTCTTGCCTTGCTGACGTTGTGCGTCGCGTTCCTGATCGCGACGACTGGCACGCCGGGCCGGGCCGAAGAAGACGCACGCGAAAAAGAAATTCGCGAGGTCGAGAAACAGCTTTCCGAACTGAAGCAAAAACTAGCGACCC
>RGDT01000334.1 GCA_009918525.1 Planctomycetia bacterium | reverse complement strand
TCGCGTCCTCCTAACCAAACGGTTCCGTCCGTTGGCGTCAAATATCCTCCCAACATTTTGAGCAGAGTCGTCTTGCCGCAGCCTGATTCACCTAGAAGTACGAAGAAGGTCCCTGCCGGTATCGCGAAGGAAACGCCGCGCACGCCGTAGCGATAAGCAAGCATCTCGACGCGCAGCCCCTCAGCCATCCCGCAGGACACGTCGTTCCCAGAAATCGGCGATGTCGTCCCAGCGATCGGCGTAAACGTCATAGGGGTAATACCGCAGAGCGTTGAGTTGTTCCGAGGTGTGCGGGTAAATGGATGCCCACACCGGGTCAGCGTCCGCCATTTCCTTCGCCACGGCCGGCAAGGCAGTCGCCGAACCACTGCGAGCGAATGCGCGCTGAACATCCGGGCTGAACAAGATGTCTATGGCTCTTTCAGCTAATGCTTTACGCGGCGTATCGATCGGGATACACCACATGACCTGGACGAACGCGCGGTCGTGGATCGGCACGACGGCCCTGAGACTTTGATCTTCTCGTAATGCCTGCAACATTTCCGGGCTGTGCATGTTGCACGCGGCCGCCTCGCGGCGTGCAAGTGCTAGAATCATCTCGCTAGAGGTCTTCCACCACCACCCGACATTTTTGCGATACTCTCGCGCAAAATTCAGCACGCCCATGAGATCGTTGGCCACCAGTGCGTGAGCCGTACCCTTCTTCTTGTCGGCAGCGGCTTTGATGCAGGCGAATGTGTAGAGCGACATATAAAACGAACTGTAGAACGCCACCTTACCAACAAGTTCGGGCCTGATCAGATCGTCCCAGCCGATGGGCGGATTGGCTACAAGGTCGCGGTGAGAGGCCAACGTCATCGCGCTGTCGGGGTAGGGAATACCCATGCGACGACGAAAGACTTCGTTATCCAACGCGGACGGAATCATGAGGCGATGGTTGGGAATGTTGGCCGGATTGACCTCCGCGAATAAACCTTCCGAAATGGCTGGATAGCCTTGGGTCGCGTCGGTGATGACGAGGTCGTATTCCGGTTTTCCTCGCGGAGACGCTTTCAACTTCCCGATGGCGTCCCACCAACCGGCATCGAGGGTACAAGTCGCCCCGGTAGCCGTCTGGAACGCGGGAACGAACGATTCGCGCATGATGCGCTCGTGATTGCCTGCATAGACAAACACCCGAAGCGTATCTCGGCCGCGACCGCATCCAGCCAGCCCCAGTGCGGTCGTGAACAGAAACGCCCGACGGTTCATCGTTTCTCCTTAAAGGCCGTGTAGGCCATCGTAATGCGACAGGCCGTCGTCAGCCAGCACAACGCGCCGAAGGTCCACGCCATAAGAGCAAAGTTATGAGGTAACAAGCACATCAACACGAAGAAAGCAATCGTCTCGGCTCCTTCGGTCAGTCCACCGAGATAGTAAATGGTTTTTCGGCCCCGTGCCTCGGTCGTCAACCCACGCCGCGCGGCGATGGCTGCAAAAGCCAAGAACGAACTACCCGTACCGACAAACGCGAACACTAAGAAACACGCTGCCAGGGCGTTGTCCGGTCGGCCTACTGCGAAGAAGAAAGGCACCCCCGCATAGAACAAAAAATCCAGCACGATATCCAGATAACCGCCCAGATCGGTCGGCCCCCGTCGTCGGGCGATGGCTCCGTCAAGGCCGTCCAGCACGCGGTTCAGCACGATCAACGTTAACGCAAGGCCGTCCTGCACGAAAGCCAGCGCAATCCACGCCCCTACGCCGATCAGGAAGCCGATCACTGTGACGGCGTTGGCCGTCAGGCCGACGCGGGTTAGAACGCGGGCCACGGCATCGCAACAAGGATCAATCAGACGTCTGAGCCGACCGTCAAACATGGTCCCTCATAACTTGGCGATGGGTTCATCCACTATTGAAGGCGGTACACGACCAAGTCGGCGACGGTCAACGAAGAATAATCCACCTTTGGCACCCCGAAGCCTGATTCGCCAATGAGTGTATCGCGCTAACATTTTTTCGGGCCACAGTGGTTCCCGTCGCCAACCACAGTAATTTTCGCGAAAATAGCGTTTGGCCGGTATGGCCGGACGTACCACTTGCGCCGAACCACCAGGACTTTTTAGAGCGTAGACATCTCGTGCCCACCAGCCGGTGATAATGTTGGCCACGGGAAACGGTGCAGGATTACCCCATAAGACACGCTTTCGCGGGCCGTTGCTGTTGCAAAACCAGGGGAAGAGCGTTCTCATGCAGCAGGTGAAATAGGCATAATCTGTCGTGGAGTAGTCCCGGCGTCGGAATGCCACCAGTATCTCGCGTTGTTGCTCACGTACAAACCTGCGAACTTCCGCTGTGAACCGGGGATCACTAAAATATTGGATTGCATCCGCAAAATCGTTGAAGATCAACCAGCCACTATTGTAATGCGCTGTCCCGTGAATGTAGTTGATGCTATGGGGCATCGGCCTATCTGGTCCCCAGGGAATTTCAGGCAGAACGGCCGATTGAGCACATAACCCCGCGAGAAATTGACCGATCCGAGCGATCACATCGTGATCTTCATGTAAGACTTCGTTGTCTGGGCGAGGGGAACGAAACAAAAGGTTTTCGTGCCAGATCGGCTGCCCCGTCTCAGGGTTTAACCCCGTTGCCCAAGGATGGTTCAGCCCGATCAACCCGCTAGGCAAGGGTCGCCAGCGGGTAATGTCTAACACACGCAGGATACCCAAAGTGTTATGAAATAATTGACCCATCCACACCAAAGGAATCGCCATGTAGTACTTCAAACAGTCAGAGCAGGGCATCCCAACAGTCTCCTTACGATTAGGAATTGCTGTCAGGTTTGCGATCGCTGGTAGTGCGGAAGCGACTCAGCCAGCGGCGAATGCTGCCCATAAAGCCCATCGCCCGAATCGGTGGCATCATGAGGGCCAGTTTATTCCCCTCTCCCCAGGTCGGATGGTCGTCAAACAGAACATAAATTTCCCAGAGCGTTCCATCGGGGTCGGTGACCCAAAACTTCGTCTGGTACGCGTAACAACATTTGACATCGTCCTGCCGTTTGGGCGAAAAGCCTCCTTTTTCTAGTCGCATCTGGATGGTCTGGAGGTCTGCAAGAGTTTTCACCCGCACACCCAGGTGATTGAGTGGTCCACCGACACCACAGCGTTGAGGCTTGAGCGATAAAATCAGCGGTGGTTCGTCGATTTCAAACTTGGCGTAGTCGGCGTACGCTTTGGCTGGCCCCACGCCAAATAGTGCTTGGTAAAAAGCCACTGCACGCGAAAGATTGCTTACGTTTAATGACGCATGGAACTTGACCACAGTTGTCGCCCCGTCGGGCGTTCGGTTGGCAACCGTTTGCTCGATAATACTGCTCATCACTTCACCTCGAAAATGTGGTCCTTAACTCCGCTTTCCGATACTTCCAATGTCCACAGCGTTTTTTGCGGGTCGGCTAGTTCTGGGCGACGCACGCGGTTTGCCAACGCTGGCGATAGGGTAACCTTCCACGATCCGACCGGCACACCGCGCCCATGAGGAGTCGTCTGAAAGTCGAATCCGCCGTGCGTCTCCAGCACCGAACTCGGTCGTTCGCCCGTCCACAAGTTACCGCTCGCCGGATGGAGGTAAATTCCGCCCGCCGTCAGGCCGCTGCCTTTGTGTAGCACTTTGCCGCTCACCGGCACGAGTTTCGGCCCACCGCATCCCACAACGGCGAACGCCGCCAGAATGAACAATCCATGCAATCGCATGACGGCAACCTCATGGAAGGGAAACGACCTGACCATCCGCCGGGCGGATCAACAGTTGTAGTACCGCGTTCGTCGTTGTGAAACTTAGCGTGCGGACGCTGCCGTCGCCCAT
>RGDT01000333.1 GCA_009918525.1 Planctomycetia bacterium | reverse complement strand
CGCAGCCTGATCAAAGGGGTCATCGTCACCGTAGCGGGTGCGGTGGTGCCCAACTGGGGGGCGCTGTGTAGGTCGCAAACTATCGCGCAGCAGGTGAAACGGTCGCAAAAACGGTGCATCATGCTCTATATGGAGGGCGGCGTAAGCCAGACGGACACCTTCGATATGAAGCCGGGCCGACCAACTGCGGGGGCGTTTCGGCCAATCCAGACCTCCGTTTCCGGGATGCAGGTGTGCGAGTTTTTGCCAACGGTGGCGAAACACATGAAACACCTCGCCGTCATCCGTAGTATGCGAACCAAGTCGGTGGACCACGGCATCGGTGGCTACCACATGCATACCTGCTATCCATCCAGCGAGCGCATAGCACACCCGGAAATCGGGGCGATGATTGCGAAATACTGTGATAATCTCGAAAGCGACCTGCCGAGCTTTATCAAGATGGGGCCAACCGGCACCAATGCCGGGGCCGGCTACCTGGGACCGCAGTTCGAACCGTTCCAAATCGGTACCGACGGTCGGTTACCTCCACTCGCCGCACCTATTGTCACGGCCGAAGTTCAACAGCGGCGTAGCGACCTGCTGAATTTTCTTGAGGAGCAGCACGCCCGAGACCATCGCGCAGCACCGTTCGCCTCGCACCGTACCGCTGAGCTACGCACTCTTCGGTTGATGAAGGCTCGCAAGACATTTGATATCGGCGACCAGTGGGCCATAGCGAAAGATCGCTACGGTGATACCGAGTTTGGTCGAGGTTGCTTCATGGCGGTAAGATTGGCCGAAGCAGGTGTCCCGTTTATAGAAGTTGGGCAATATGGCTACGATACCCACATCGACAATTTTCCGATCGCTAAGGCGAATTTCTCCATCCTGGACCCAGCGTGGGGGTCGATGATGCAGGATTTGGAAGACCGTGGGCTTCTGCAAGACACACTGGTCGTCTGGACTAGCGAATTCGGTCGAACTCCGGCCATTAACACGCGAGCGGGCCGTGACCACTTCGGTCGAGCGTGGACAGTGGTCTTGGCCGGCGGTGGTGTCAAAGGCGGTCAGCACTACGGTGCAACCAATCGTGATGGCTTCGAGGTGGATGAAAACCCCGTCACTGAAGGCGACCTATTCGCCACCATCTACGCCACACTTGGCATCAATCATCGGGCAAAGCACTATCTCGGGTCGAGGCCCATCTGGGCGACACCGGAAGGTTCTAAACCGATCAAGCAACTGTTGAATTAAGCGCAAGCAGCGGCCTCACGAGGAACAACCCCATGGAAGAGTTCGCCACTGCCAAGGTGGTTTTCACGTTGCCCTGGAACAGCGACGCGATAACCACCGTTGCTTTTCTCGGGAATGATACGGTCGCGGCTGGGAACAAACGGGGCGATATCTTGGTCTGGAAGCTTCCCGCCCCTGGAAGCAAGGCGCCTGACCCCGTACGCAAGTTGGTCGGTCACACGAATGAGATCAACCGATTGGCCGTAACGTCGGATGGGAAGACGCTGATCTCGTGCTCTAATGACCGCACGCTGAAATTCTGGGACGCTGTTGTAGCAAGGGATGTGCGTTCTTCGCTCTCCAGTTCGGGGGAACTTGGGAAGGTGATACTCAACGATGGGTACGCTCGCGTCGGAGTTTCAGAGAAGCTCGCAAAGTTGCCTGACCCGCCGCCACCAATAACGGTTAACGTCATTGTGCAAAAACCCGTTCGCGAGTCGTCGGCGCACAAAGACTGGATCTGGGGGCTATCCCTCGCCCGTGACGGCAAATCCTTTGTCAGCGGGGACGATTCCGGCATACTGATGGTCTCGGAAGTTTCCACGGGGAAAGAATTGCGGCGTTGGAAGGTTAAGCAGTGGATACGCGCGCTCGACATTGCGCCGGACGGCAAGACGGTAGTGACAGCCGAACACTTTCCGCAGTTGAAAGCTCAAGAGAGTGATGTCGGTGTGCGAGGCTACGACGTCCAGACAGGCAAGGTGACGTTCGACGTTAGTAAAGAGTTAAAAGTCGGAATGTCTGCGATTCGTTTCTCCGACGACGGAAAGTATCTAGCGGTTTGCCAGGGGAACCTCGACCGAGAAGGGCCTGCGGGCAAGGTCTTCGTCCTCGACCCCTCTAGCGGCAAGAAACTACGCGAGTTGACGCCGGCACACCAGCGCGGGGCCAGCGACCTGGCGTTCCATCCCGATGGCAAACATCTGGTATCTGCCGGGCGAGACCGGCAAGTGAAGCTGTGGCGGCTGAGCGACGGCTCGCTTGTCCGGGAACTGGGGCAACCAACTAAGGACAAGCAACTCAGCGAGCCGATCTACGCGATCTCAGTTTCTCCCGATGGTAAACTGCTGGCTGCCGCTGACGGCCTTGGCCAGGTTGTGATTCATGCGTTGAAGTAAACAGTACGCCGAGACGGTGAAGTAAGAATGCTGAGGCCCGGTTATGATTCGATCCTACATGGTCGTGTGTTTGGCCCTTGGATGGGGTTGTGTTCTAATGGCTCGTAATATTGCCCATCCCTACTTGAGGGGCAAACCATTGCGAGCTTGCCAAACAGGCGACAACGAAGCCTCCTTCACCGGGACGGTTCGTTTCGTCAAAGCAAATGACGCCAAATTGAAAAAGGAATTTGAATATCTTGTTTTCGATCTCGGGCATGGCGTTGAGTTGAAGCTCGTCAAAGTGGCCGCCAAGGGGAAGACCTTTACCATCGGTTCGTCGAAGACAGAACAGGACGCGGTCGTGAAGAACTACTTCAACGCAAAGCGTCCAGCGTTCATGGACTTGGAGAGCGAACAGGAAGTAAATTTGTCCGACGATTTCTACATTGGCCAATTCGAGGTAACGCGTGGCCAGTTCCGCCGTTTTGTCGAAGAAGCGAAATACACGACCGAGACAGAAAAGACCGACGGAGGTTATGGATACAACGAGAAGGACAAGAAATTTGAGGGCCGCGACAAAAAATACTCGTGGAAGAGTACTGGGCTATCTGCTCAAACGGATGACTACCCCGTCACCAATATCACCCGCAACGACGCACGGACTTTCTGCGATTGGCTGGGGAAGAAGGCGACTGGCACCGTAAAACTACGCGAGGTACGACTGCCAGGTGAGGCTGAGTGGGAATTTGCCTGTCGGGCGGGAAGCAAGGGACGTTTTGCTTTCGGCGACCACGAACTGAAACTAGCCGAGTATGCGAATGTTGCCGATGCCACAGCGAAAGAAGCGTTCCCGAAATGGCATACCATCGCGGCGAATGATGGTTACGTATTTGCTGCCCCTGTAGGTAGCTTTATACCAAACGATTTCGGTTTGTATGATATGCACGGTAATGTCTGGGAGTGGGTCGAAGACTATTACGGTAAGTATTCGGCTCTGCCCAAAACGCGCAACGCGATCCAAACGAGGAAGCAAGGTGAAGAACGTCCACTTCTTCGAGGTGGGGCGTACTATAATGGACCCAGCGAATGCCGCTGTGCTTATCGATATTTGGTCGGTATTGGTGGGCGTTACGGTGCTGCTGGGTTCCGTGTGGTGTGCGTCCCGTGAGAAACTTACTTTCCTTGCACTGATTGCTTTGTAGTGGAGATAACCAGTGGTAAAAAAGTTTATGATTCTGCTCTTGCTTGGGCTTGTCTCCAATATCAAAGCAAATGAAATACTGCCGATTCGAGACGGTTTCACGGCGAGCCAAGTGAGGGGCGGGAATCCATTTGTCAGCGACCCGGGGCTATATCCTATGGTTGGTAACGCCGCACGATCGTGCGTTGACAGGTTCTCGCATGAATTCGGCCAGATGCAGATGACCAGACCGTTCGGCCCGACGAGAAAGGATGATCGATATCAACTGAGCTATATTGGAAGGACAAAAATCGCT
>RGDT01000332.1 GCA_009918525.1 Planctomycetia bacterium | reverse complement strand
TTGTTGCCGGACAGAAGCCGCCGAAGCTACTCAGCGGCAGCCTGATTGACGAATGCCAGTCTCTTGATCATGGGATCGGCAGCCTATGGATAACACAATACTGAAGCCTTTCTCTTGATCATTAGATCGGGAGTGAATGTGAATATGTTGCCGATCCTATTATTAATTTGTTCTGACCTAGCAATCTTGCCCACCACCATCACTCTGGAAGGCTCACAAGCTCTTCAGCGAATTCTTGTTGTCGAGTCGCACAAACGCGAAATGACCGCCGACTTGACCGCCAAGGCTTCTTTCGTTTCTTCTGATTCCGCTATCGCAACCGTTGACGGGCAAGGGATTGTTAAAGCGGTAGGAGATGGCGAAGCGACCATTACCGCGAAACTCGGCGTACGTTCGACCTCGGTAGTCGTGAAAGTCAGTGGAACCAAACGCTACCATAATTGGAGTTTCGTTAATCACGTTATTCCCGTTCTCACTCGTTCCGGTTGTAATTCCGGCGCTTGCCATGGCGCACTAGCTGGGAAGGGCGGACTGAAATTATCTCTGCGCGGCTATGATTCGCCGAGCGATCATTTCGCTCTCACCCGCCAGGCTCTAAGCCGACGAATTGACCGCGAAGTTCCTGAAAAGAGCCTGTTGCTACTTAAGCCGACGATGGTTATCGGGCACGGCGGTGGAATGCGTCTGGAAGTCGGGACGCGCGAATATCAAGTCCTTTCGGAGTGGATCGCCGCTGGGGCAGCGGGACAACAAACCGGTGAACCAACCGTTCAGCGATTGGAAATATTCCCCACGACCAGCGTCTTGAAACCGGGCGATACAGCTCAAGTCGTTGTGCGTGCCATATACTCCGATGGACATGCCGAGGACGTGACCCGTTGGGCCAAGTTTGCGTCCAGCGAAGAAACCGTCGCCAATGTAGACGCCAACGGCCATGTTAAGGTACTCGCTGCGGGCGAAGCGGCCGTGAGTGTGATCTACGCAAATCTCGTTGCCTCGTCGAATGTTGTCGTACCTTTTGCCGGCCGTTTCGACGCACGAGCCTTGGCCGGGTCACCGCGTAACAATTTCATCGACGAACACATCCTGGCCAAGCTGGAGCGATTGAAACTAACTCCATCACCTGGTTGCACAGACGAAGAGTTTCTCCGTCGGGTGTTTCTCGACATGGCCGGGGTATTACCCAGCCTGAGCGAGCGTGAATCGTTCATGGCCGACCGCAATCCCCGCAAACGCGAAAAGCTGGTGGAAGCCCTACTCGAACGATCCGAATTCGTTGATTACTGGGCTTATAAGTGGAGCGATTTGCTCCTTATTACCACACGCCGACTACCGCAACCAGCCGTGTGGTCTTTCTACCAATTCGTACGGCAGAGCGTCGCCGACAATAAGCCCTGGGACCGTTTAGCCCGTGACATCCTAACGGCGTCCGGTAGCACGCTGACCAATGGAGCGGTTAATTATTTTGTTTTGCACAAAGACGTACCTGAACTGACGGAAGCGACGGCCGTCACCTTCATGGGCATGAGCATTACCTGCGCGCGCTGTCATAATCACCCGCTCGAACGCTGGACACAGGACCAATACTGGCAATTCGCGAATCTATTTTCACGCGTGGGGCTGAAGAACGGTGACCGCGTCGGAGCTGTCGATGTCCAATCTCTAGGCATAGGCGAAGCCTTGCATCCGCGGCGCGGCGTTGCGATGTTCCCGACCCCATTAGATGGGAAGGCCCTACCGCTTGACAGTACGGCCGATCGCCGGAAGTATTTCGCAGACTGGTTGACGGCCCAGGACAACCCTTATTTTGCGCGTGCACTGGTAAACCGTGTATGGCGTAACTTCATGGGGCGAGCACTTGTCGAGGCCGAAGACGATCTACGCGAAACCAATCCGGCCACCAATGAAGCGTTACTCGATGCGTTGAGTAAGGATTTTGTTAAAAATCGCTACGACCTCAGACAATTGGTGCGCACGATTGTCCTCTCTGCCGCCTATCAACGGTCATCGCGACCTGCTCTGGGGAATGAAACGGACGATCGGTTCTACTCGCGTTATTTGGTTCGGCGGTTGTCGGCTGAGGTTATTCTCGATGCCTATTCGCAAGTGACAGGGGTACCGACGCCCTTCACGCATTTAGACTCCAACGCGAAAGACTCCAAGTCGCCGTACGCCGGATTTCCCCGAGGACTTCGGGCCATGCAACTACCCGATACACTGGTATCGTCGAGATTCCTTGACGCTTTCGGGCGTCCCGATCGGTCGCAGACCTGTTCATGCGAACGCTCGGCGGATGCAAGCGTGGGTCAAGCGCTGCACCTGAATAACGGGCAAACCCTTAACGACAAGCTGCGCGATCCTAACTCGCTTGTCTCGAAATTACTCGCCGAAAAAGCCAGCCCTGAAGAAGTCGCCAGCCGACTGTATCTTGTAGCTTTAGGCCGTAAACCAACATCTGGCGAATTGACGAAACTGGCACCGCTGATGACGGATGCCGCCGACCGTCGAGAGGGATTGGAAGACTTGTTCTGGGCGGTTCTGACATCCCGTGAGTTCCTATTCAACCGGTGAGCCGATGCCGATTTCGATTGCGGTGTGCTGTCTGCTGTCTGTGGTGGGAGTGGACCCCGTACCCCCCAGTTACGACAAGGAAATCGATCCGCTGATGCGCAAATACTGCGCAACCTGTCACGGCAAACGGATGCCACGGGCGAGCATAAGTGTAATCACCTATGAAGGACTCATGAAGTCGAAAAAAGGCAAAGCGTTGGTAGTTCCTGGTCAGCCGGACAAAAGCCCCTTATTGCGCACCATGGAGGGGCATGAACCTATCATGCCGCCCAAGTTTGCGACGTTGCAACCTACCAAACAGGAGATCGCTCGTGTTCGTGCCTGGATTGCCGCCGGGGCTAAGGACGATACCCCAACCGATTGAGCATCTATCCGTTCAACGCACGACACCGAGTTCCCGCCCCACCGAAGTGAACGCCTCGATGGCATGGTCGATTTGTTCGACCGTGTGTGCTGCTGATATTTGTAGACGGATGCGGGCTTGTCCCTGCGGGACGACTGGGAAACTGAAGCTAATCACGTACACACCATGACCCAACAAACGGTCGGCTAGTTTCGCAGCC
Source organism: Planctomycetia bacterium (assembly GCA_009918525.1). Classification (GTDB taxonomy): domain Bacteria; phylum Planctomycetota; class Planctomycetia; order Gemmatales; family Gemmataceae; genus RGDT01. The sequence goes on along the minus strand of RGDT01000332.1, from coordinate 765 downwards.
AATGCAGCATCTCCGATCATCACGGGCAAAATCGGAGTCGGCCCCGGCTTGAGTGTGAATCCCGCTTTCTCCAGGCCGGTACGCATACGAGCTGTGTTGGCTCTGAGTGTCGCGCGTAAATCCCCCATGCCGTCGATGAGGTCTATGGTCTTGAGAGCGGCGTAGGCCAGCGGCGGGGGTACGGAATTGCTGAAGAGGTAGGGGCGCGACTTATTTCGCAACCAATCAACGACGCGCCGCCGAGGGTTTTGCCCAAGGTGCTGGTGATGATGTCGATTCGGTCCAGCACGCCCAGTTCCTCCGCCGCTCCGCGTCCGGTCGCGCCTAAATGTCCCGTACCGTGACAATCGTCAATCGCAACCACAGCGTCAAACTCATCGGCCAAGATGCAGATGTCCGGGAGGCGAGCGAGATCGCCGTCCATACTGAAAACGCTATCGGTGAAAATGAGACGCATCCGAGCCGAGCGTGCTTCCTGTAATTTGGCGCGAAGATCGCTCATGTCGTTGTGATCGTAGCGGAATCGCTTCGCTTTACAGAGTCGAATACCGTCGATGATACTGGCGTGGTTCAGCGAGTCGGACAATACGGCATCTTCTTCACCTAGCAACGGCTCGAACAGTCCACCGTTGGCATCAAAGCATGAAGTGTACAAAATTGTATCCTGTTTGCCAAAAAATCGGCTAATGCGTGATTCAAGCTCCTTGTGCAGATTTTGAGTCCCACAGATGAAGCGCACTGATGACAGGCCATAACCGAATTGGT
>RGDT01000331.1 GCA_009918525.1 Planctomycetia bacterium | reverse complement strand
CCTTCCGGTCTTCGGCGCTCTCGAAATACGAAGTGGCCTGGAGCGAGCCTTCCTGGGCGAAGTTGAGTGCCCATTTTTGTGGGCCGATCGGCAAGTCCCACCGACCAAGGATCGAGAGGGAATAATAGGAGTTTTCCGTGCCCGACGAAGGACGATACTCGAGATCGACTCCCGGCCCGTAGACATGGGGGGCCGAGCGCCGGATCGCGTAGCGCCACGACAGCAGGTACGAGTTTGCCGTGAGATCCAGCGCGGGAGCGGTCGCCGACCGCCATCCTCGCGAGGAGCGCGACGGCCCGACCAAGCACGAGCAACCCGACCGCGTTGCGATGCTGGTGAAGCGCAAAATAGGCGAAGCGTCATTCGGTTTGGTCGCGGGCCGCGATTTTCGCCCAGAAACACTCTCCGCCATTATCCTTGCTAAACTTGTGAAAGATGCCGAAGTTCGGATTGGGCCCATTAAAAAAGCCGTCATCACGGTCCCGGCCTATTTCGACGACACACGCCGCAAGGCAACCAAAGACGCTGGACGTATAGCCGGACTTGATGTCCTGGACATTCTCGATGAACCAACGGCGGCTGCCCTTGCTTATTCGTTACAACCGATCAAATCGATCGGGCAACGATCTCCTCTGTCGGCTGTGGAGTCTCAGACGGTTCTGGTCTACGATCTTGGGGGCGGAACATTCGACGTCACATTGGTTCGCTTGTCGAAAAACCATTTCCAAACATTGGCCATCGAGGGCGATGTCCGACTAGGCGGCAAAGACTGGGACGACCGGATTGTTAAGCACATCGCCGACATTTTCGTCAAAACTCACGATTGCGACCCACGCGAGGATAATCAATCGCTCGTGGCTTTGCGTTCGGCTTCAGAACGCGCAAAACGGACCCTCAGCAAACTTCCGCGAACCACGATCACTTGCTCGCATCGCGGCAAATCACTTAGCGTACCGTTGACGCGTGATGAGTTCGAGGCGGTGACCAAAGATTTACTCGTCCGCACAAGGTTCACTTGTCAATCCGTTTTGCGTCAAGCCGGATTGACTTGGGACCATGTCGATCGTGTTCTCATGGTCGGTGGCTCAACCCACATGCCGATGACCGGACGCATGTTGCAGGAGCTGACCGGCAAACAACCGGATAACTCGTTGGCCGTAAGCGAAGTAGTGGCTCGCGGAGCAGCGCTCCACGCGGGCATTGTGGCATTGCGTTCGACAGCAGACAACAACTTGCTCGGAGCCGAAGCCCGCGAATTACTCGGGGATGTCGTCGAAATCAATGTCAACGCCCATAGTCTTGGCATCGAGGCTCGGAACGCCGCCGATCAGCGAATCAATGATATTTTGATTCCCAAAAACACCATGCTGCCGACGGCGGCCAGCAGAGTCTACTACACGAAGACAGAGAATCAGCAAAAAGTACGGGTGAAGGTCTTGCAGGGAGAAGCTCCCGAAGCGAATGCTTGCATTCCAATTGGTGAATGTTGGATCGACGGACTACCGCCCAATCTGCCAAATCGCTCCCCCGTTCAAGTACGGTGCGGAGTGGCTAGTAACGGGTTAATCGAGGTTTTAGCTCTCGACATGACGAGCGGGAAGATGGCTCACACTGTCATTCACCGCGCTAATGGTCTTTCCGATGACGAAATTGCCCGCGAAGCAGCCTTTGTGCGTAGCTTACGCATTCAGTGACAGAGGACCACAACTATGCTGCCATCGGCTCCGACGGGTGTTTTCGCCGTTCAGTGCCCAAATCCGAAATGCCGTAAATTCATGCTGGTGGAGGAACGCGACCAGGGCAAAGTGGTCAACTGCCTCATCTGTAAATCGCCGATCAAGGTCGGTGCGCGAACCACCGATGCCAGCCGTCGAGGCTAGTTAGCAAAAGCCGTCGGAAGGCATCGGTGGCGAAAGACGCAGGAGGATGACCGGATGAGTGTGAAATTTGAGCTTGTAAGCAAGTTTTCCCCGGCCGGTGATCAGCCCAAGGCCATAGAAGCAATCGTAAGAGGTTTCGATCAGGGAAAACAGATTCAAGTATTGCTCGGTGCGACAGGAACAGGAAAAACATTCGTCGCCAGCAATATCATCGCCCGCTTGAACAAGCCGACCCTCGTCCTTGCCCACAATAAGACCCTTGCTGCACAACTATACAAAGAATTCAAAGGGTTCTTCCCGAACAATGCCGTTAATTTTTTCATCAGCTACTACGATTATTACCAACCGGAAGCATATATCCCCGCTCGAGATATTTACATCGAAAAAGACTCCAGCATCAACGAAAATATCGACCGTTTGCGATTGGCTGCCACTTCCGCGCTGGTCAGCCGCGAAGACGTGATCATCGTCGCCTCGGTTTCGTGCATCTATGGCTTAGGGTCGCCAAGCGACTATAAGCGTATGATGATTCACGTCTCGCGACATGTGCCAATTCAACGCGACGATTTATTGCTGCGACTCGTCGATATTCAATATCACCGTAATGATATTGACTTTGCCCGCGGTACATTTCGGGTGCGCGGCGATGTGGTTGAAATTTGGCCCGCTTCTGAAGAATTCGGAATGCGGATCGAATTGTTCGGCGACGAGGTCGAGTCGCTCGCTCTCATTAATCCCAACAGTGGCGAAGTACTACGCCAGCAAAACGAGTTATATATCTACCCAGCGAAACACTTCGTCACTCCCGAAGAGCGCATCCGTGCTGCCGTCGAAGGCATCCGCGAAGAGCTAGAGAAACGACTGGAGGAGTTCAAAGCGCAAGGTAAATTACTAGAAGCGCAACGATTGGCCGCACGCACCCGCTTCGACATTGAACAGTTATTGGAGACGGGGCATTGTCCGGGTATCGAGAATTACGCCCGCTATTTCTCCGGTAAAAAAACCGGTGAACCGCCTTACACGCTCATGGACTTCTTTCCCGAAGATTTCTTGATGATTGTTGATGAATCCCACGTCACACTACCACAGCTACGCGGGATGTTTGCCGGTGATCACAGTCGCAAACTGACTCTTGTCGAGCATGGCTTTCGACTACCCAGCGCGTTGGATAATCGTCCCTATCGCTTCGATGAGTGGGAAAAAAAAGTCAAAACCTGTTTGTGCCTTTCTGCGACGCCTGCGGCTTATGAGCTGGAGAAAACCGCTGGCGAGGTGATCGAGCAGATCATTCGGCCAACCGGTCTAGTCGATCCGTTGTTGCACATCCGCCCTGCCAAAGGCCAAGTACCCGACCTTGTCAAAGAGATCAAAATACGGGCCGAGAAGAAAGAACGCGTCTTGGTAACGACTTTGACAAAACGGCTCGCTGAGGATCTATCCAACTATTTCCGCGAGGCGGGCTTGAAGTGTCGTTGGCTGCACAGCGAATTGGACGCCATCGAACGAATTCAAATCCTGCGAGAGTTACGTCAAGGTGCTTTTGATGTCTTGGTTGGGGTTAACCTGTTACGCGAAGGATTGGATTTACCGGAAGTCTCTCTCGTCAGCATCTTGGATGCCGACAAGCAAGGCTTTCTGCGTTCGGGTACGTCACTGGTGCAGACCATCGGTCGAGCAGCTCGAAACGTCAACGCGGAGGTCATCCTTTACGCCGACAAAGTTACCGATGCCATGCAATTTGCCATCGACGAAACCGCACGACGGCGAACGGCTCAACTTGCCTACAACAAGGAACACGGGATAACGCCTAAAACCGTACAAGCCGCGATTGAGACGGGGATTGAAGAAGAGATCGCAGCCCGCAAACTAACGCGAGAAGCAGCAGGACAGCCAGCCGATAATCTGGATCGCGAAGAGATGATCGAGGAGTTGACCGCAAAAATGTTGGATGCGGCAGCGAATCAACGGTTCGAGGAAGCCGCTCAGTACCGCGACCAGATCGCCAAGCTAAAGGGCGACAC
>RGDT01000034.1 GCA_009918525.1 Planctomycetia bacterium | reverse complement strand
AAGATCGCCGGGTTCCGCTCCGTCAATGCCGTGAACATCAACGAGGTGGCCGTCGCACTCAAGCCCACGTTCGTACCGGGCGACCCTCTGGAGGTGCGGCTGGTGAAGCCTGGCGAGGGCGCAGGACAGGGCGTCGGGTATCTCGACGACGGCACGATGGTCGTGGTCGAAGGGGGCCGAGACCAGATCGGCCGCCTCGTGCATGCGAGCGTCACGAGCACGCTGCAGACGTCGGCCGGCCGGCTCGTGTTCGCCCGGCCCGAATTCGTCCGGAACTGACCGTCCCGTGCGGAGGACGGCCTTCGGCCCGTCAGACTTCCCAGCCCTTGCGATACTCGCGCCGCAGGAGGGCGTTCACGTCGTCACGATCGCTCTTCATCGCGGCGGCATTCCAGGCAAATTCTCCCTGCACGCGGTAGGCGATGTTCGCCAGGAGTACGCTCTCGGAAAGTGGGCCCGTGTACATGAAGTTACACGTCGCAGGCCGCCCGCCGCGGCAGGCATCGACCCACTCCCTGCGGAAGCCCGGCGACGGGGCCAGGGTCCGCGGCGGGCTCTTGACCTCGGCGAACTTCGCCTCTGGCAGGAGCAGCCAGTCGTCGAACCCACAGAGCAGCATCCCTTCGGTGCCGATGAAGAGCGTGTTCTTGTTCTTGATCGCGTCCCCGTCGATGCCGCGCTCGGTGACGATGGGGGGCACTCCCTGGTACCAGTGCACGCTCACCGGCGGTAGGGCCTTGCCGTCGCCCGCAATCCGGGACGGAAAGTCGAGCCGGCTCGTGAACCGCGTCGGCGTCCGGTTCGGATCGGGCTCGGGCCCGCTTCCCGCGACACGCACGGGGTGCGCAAGATCGAGCGCCCAGAAGGGAATGTCGAGGATGTGGCAGCCCCAGTTGCCCGTCTCGCCGGTGCCGAAGTCCCACCAAAACCGCCAGTCGTAGGGCGCGAGGCCCGCGGCGTAGGGCCGCGTGGCCACGGGCCCGAGCCAAAGATCCCAGTCGAGCGTCGCGGGCGGCTGCTCGCTCGCCCCCAGCGGCTTCGGCATTCCGCGCTTGCTCGCGATCCAGGAGTGCACCTCCGTCACGGTGCCAATCGTGCCGGCCTTCACGAACTCGACCCCTGCCCGGAGCCCCGCGAGCGCATGCCGCTGCGATCCGAGCTGCGTGGCCAGCTTCTTCGCCCGCGCCGCATCGGTGATCCGCCGCACTTCCTCAACCTCGTGGGCGAGGGGCTTCTCGAGATACACGTGCTTGCCGCGCTCGATCGCCCACCACGCGGGATGAAAGTGCGTGTGGTCGGGTGTGCTGACGACGACACCGTCGATCTCCTTCTCGAGAGCATCGAACATCTTCCGAAAGTCGGTGAACCGCCGCGCCCGCGGAAACTCGTCGAAGGCCTTCGCGCCCCGTTTCGCGTCGACATCGCAAAGCGCGACGATGTTTTGGTGCTTGAGGTCCTTGAGGTTCGCCTCGCCCTGCCCGCCGATGCCGACGATGGCGAGGTTGAGCCTGTCGGACGGTCCCTCGGCGGGCTCGGCCCCGAACCCGTGCGCGGCGAAAAACCCGGGGAGTCCAGCGACAAGGCCTGTGAACGAACGCCGGGAAATGGCGGAGACTGGTCGGCGATGCGACATGATTGGATGCTTCTCCGGCGAGAAAGGCGGACGGGACGTGGCTGTTCTTCAGAAGCATACCCACCTGCAATTCGCCGATAAAACCTCCCTGGGAACCACCTCCGCCTCACTCCGGCCAGACGCTCCTGGAGCGTTCCCCGACCCCGCGCCTCCGCGTTCCCGGACAAGCCAAGCCGTCGCTACGACTATCCGAAATGCGGTCTCGGGCGACGCCCCGCTCAACGGCCTGACCTGACCGACGCGGCCCTTTCGTGCCGCACCCGGCGTGGTGCATACTGACGTTCCTCACGGAGACCACCCATGCTCTCGCGGATTTCCTGCGGCCCATGCCTGTTCGTCGCCTGCCTCGTCACCGCGCTCGCCGTCCCGAGCCCGGCTGCGGCGCCGTCGGGCAAGCCCGCCTTCACCGACCCTGCCGAGGCCGACGCCGATTTCGCGCTGCAGGGTGAATACGCGGGCACGGCGACCATCGAGGGACAGCCACTGCGACTCGGCATCCAGGTGGTGGCGGTCGGCGACGGGAAGTTCGACGTGGTCGCCTATCCAGGCGGCCTTCCCGGCGACGGCTGGATTCCTCCCGATAAGGTCGTCGGCACCGGATCGAAGAAGGAATCGAATGGCAAGACGGTCGTCGCCCTCGAAGTGATCGGCGATGCCGCTGAAGTGCTGGACACATTCTATCCGCTGTTTCGCATTCGGGAGGCAGGCCACGAAGTTCATGTCTGCGCCCCGGAAAAACGCACCTATGCCCTGGTGTTACACGAACGCCCGGCGGGTTGGGACATTACCCAGGAAACAGCCGGTTATCATCTCGCGGCCGACATTGCCTTTCGGGACATCCGCCCGGACGATTATCAGGGATTGGTAATCAGCGGCGGGCGGGCACCGGAGTATCTGCGTTATGACCCGGACCTCATGCGCATCGTCCGTTCGTTCTTCATGCGTGATCTGCCAGTAGCCAGCGTGTGCCACGGCATCGAAATCGTCGCGGCGGCCGGGGTGATCAAGAATCGCACCGTCACGACGGTGGCCAAATGCCAATTCGACGCTGAAGGTGCCGGAGCGGTCTATGTCGATCGCGAAGTCACCGTCGATGGGAATCTAGTCTGTGCCCGTACTTGGCACGACAACCCAGCCTGGATGCGTGAATTTATGAAATTACTAGAGAAAGTCGGAAAGTAATGCGCCCTCCTATCAGAGCCAGAAGCGTAAGCGACGGTTCGGGTTGGTTGTCGCTCGCGCTTCTGGCTCTGAAACGATCGGTGAGTCGCAGCTATGAAGCAATTGACTATTGTCGTTAAACCGTTTCGGGCCGAGGCAGTCCTCCTGGTCATGGCGAAATTCGGTATCGAGGCTTGCACGGTCCGCGAGGCCAAAGGCTACAGTCGGCAAAAAGGCTATCTTGACCGATACCTGGGCAGTGAATACAGCATGGCGTTTCTACCAAAGGTCGAAATCATCGCCTGTGTCGAAGACGATCTAGCCGAAGCGGTAGTTGAACAGATTGCAAAGGTAGCCCGCACCGGTCGGATGGGAGACGGGAAGATATTCGTTTTGTCGTCCACGATGCTGGAGCCGATCGAGTTTTAGTCTAACTCTCGGCATTCTCGAACCAGCGCATGGCGAGAAGCAGAGCGCCTACTCCCCACCCTCCTGTCGAAAAAAGGATCAGAGGGGGATACCAGGCCCCTCGTTCGACAATCGCCCGAAAATCGACTGCTGACGTCATAAAGTCTTCCGCTTGTAAAGCTTGCGTGAGCAGAATATGAAAATCCAGCGGCTTGGGTAGCATCCAGTATAGCCACTCAACCCCACTGACGGATCCGCCTCCCGCTACGGCAGTGTGTCGCATGGCGTTGGTGATCCAGCAGAGTAACCAAAACGCCAGCGACCCTGACAAACACAGCGCCGTATGACGTGTCGTAACTGCCAGAAGTGCCGAGATCGCGTAGAAAGTGGCAAAGTGGACAACCAGTAGGGGAATGCTCAAGCAATACCTAATGTCCCAAAATCCCGTGCGGATCCCCAAGGCGAACCCGGTCCCCACAACGAAAGCCAACGACATCGTCGCCACCACACCAACAGCACCCAGATAGCGAGCCAATAAGAGAAACCAACGCGGCAACGGTTTGACCAGCAAAACCGACGAAACTCGGTTATCCAGAAAGGTCGGCAAGAAACCGGCCGTCCAAACCAGAGCCAATAGTACCCCACCGGCATCAGCAACTAACCCTACTAAAATGCACTGCAATGAGCGTACAGCTTTGGCCCGATCGCGAGGGATTTCAACAGGGAGTAGGCCGAACGCCAGAGTCATCTTTCCACGTGGAATGGGAATTTGATCGCGTAGGGCAAGTTGGACTTCTTGATATTCACGAGAGAGCCACGGTGGCGGAACGAGCCATTGACCTGTGGACTGCCCTGCAATCTTGGCCACCATATCTGCGACGGAGCAGCTAGCCGAACGAATATCGGAGTGAGGTAGAATTTCAGCATGGTCCATTTTTGAAATGGTTAATTCTACATCACCCTCGATACTCGCGCTCAGACAAAGGGCGATACACAACCCGCAGACGACAGCCAAGACGGCGATGAGCCCCGAAGCCCAAGCCTGGCGTAAGGTGTCATAGATTGTCCAGCGTAACGCGAGCAACGCTGTCGGGCTGTACACAATAAAGTTCTCCGTGTGTCACGCTCCAACGAAGTATAGAAGAAAATATTTGACCGGATGAAAAAAGCGACCTAGGGTTAAGTCAGGATAGCGGAAATTGTGTCCCGATTGCCATCTATAACGCCTTTAACGAGTCTGAGCCATGATCCGAAAGATGCGCTTCGACCGATCCCGACGGGGGATTGCTGCCACGGAAATGGCCCTCGTGGCGCCGTTGCTTTTGACCATTCTTTTGGGCATTTGGGAAGTCGCCCGAGTCGTCATGGTATCGAACTTGCTTCAAAACACATCCCGCGAGACAGCACGTTTAGCCGCGTCCGGGGCGTTTTTTGCAAGTAACAATCGCACAAACAAAGATGGCGTAGCACTTGTGTTACCTTTGCCGTCGTCCAACGACAATTACGAGGTTCAAAAACGCGCTATAACCTTTCTTCAGATGAGTGGGATCAACACAAATGCGGCGACGGTGACGGTCAGCAATATGGGTACTTCCTCCAGTGCGAAGGCATGGTCTTACACATGGGTGCAAGGTGGAAGTTCCTCGGGTGTAGGTTATGACCCGGCCACGTGTGCCGATCAACTGGATGTTATCCAGGTAACGGTTACACTTCCATACAGCAATGTTAGTTTGGTGCCGAGCAATATGTTTTTCCAGAGCAACACAATTCTGCGGTCAACTGTTCAATGGGCGTCCATGCGAGACATTCCATTGGTGGTCACGGGCACCATTCCATCAAAGCCGTATCTGCCAACTGACCCGCTCCCCTGATCATACTGAGGCAGTTTGAACTAAAGATTGGTACCCATTCGCGAGAGTGAGAATCATGCGATATCGAGCGAAAAATAAAAGAGGCGGAGCCTCGGTAGTCGAATTTGCTCTCGTTGCACCAATCTTTTTTTTGCTTCTGTTTGGCATCATCGAGTATTGTCGATTGATGTTCACCTGGCAATTATTGAATAACGCAGCGCGTGAAGGCGCGCGTTATGCCGTAGTGTCCACAGCAACTTTGACGACGGCCAATATTCAAACTTATGTAAATAATTATCTTGCCGGTCAGGGTGCCTCTCAACTGGTAGGGTATAATCCAAGTACAAATATAACGGTTTTTTTGGCTGATCCGGTGACTGGCGCCCCAATCTCTACACCCTGGAATAATGCAGGTTGGGGCAATTATATCGGTGTCAGGGTTAGTGGAACTTATCGCCCCCTTACAAGCAACTTACTCTTTATGAGCTCAAGCTTTACCTTGACTGGCACGTGCGTTATGACGGCTGAGGTCAATTAACACAACAGGAAGGAATCGAAAATGATGTTGCGAAGGTTTCCGACACGTAGCGCTGCCATCCTGCCTTTGACAGCAGTGTCGATCGTAGTATTGCTTGGATTTGTTGCTTTATCCATAGACATCGGCATGTTGATGATTGTCCGCAACCAGTGTCAAAACGCTGCCGATGCGGCAGCCATGGCGGGTGCTCGCACTCTCACCGGTGATACGGCTACAGATAATAATTCGGCAAATGTAAGACCGAACGCTGTGGCAGCCGCCTCGACTAATCCGATATTAAATCGCACCTTGGACCCGGCTACTCAATTGACGGTCACTATCGGTGATTATTATTATGATTCAGCCGCACGCACCTTCAAATCCTTACCAAACAGCCGTCTCCCTGGAAATCCTTGGACCCTTGTCCAAGCTACGGTAACCTCTCAGATGCCGACTCCCTTTGGAAAATTGTTTGGCATCAATTCGTTCGATGCCCGAGCCGTGGCAACGGCCGCTCACCGTCCCCGTGACACGTCGATTGTAATCGACTTTTCAGGTTCGATGCGTTTCGATAGTTTGCTCGCTTCGCCGTACAACGGTGATCGTACCAAATCCATGAATCCGGATAGTGAATACCCCACCTTTGGACATTACGCCGGCAACGCTAATTTCTTGACGTATCAAGGCGATGTTCAGGCAGCAGGTGGCGAACTGATGGGCAAATCGAATACGGCTGTTCCAACAGAAGCGGCGTTAGACTCGGTCATTTCCAAGTTTTATTCTGACTCAACAGCGTTTGGCACATCAACACCTGCTTTCAGCAAAGCCAGCCCAAGCTACGCAAATACTCCTGCTGGTGATATGCCGCTACGAGCGAATAAAGGGACCACGTCTGCTGCATTTGCTAGAAACTTAAGCGAACATATTTTCAATAATTCCACGACAATTACGCGAGATTGGCGATATGAACTGGATGGCTACTCTGCATATGTCAACGGTGGAAACAACCCCAATACAACCTCGAAGCCGGACTATAACCAAGCCCCGTTCTACGGATACACTCAAGGTCCGGGCTACTGGGGCAAGACATTTTTCACATGGCCTCCTGACCCTCGTGTACCACTGACAACGCAATACTACACTGGTGCTCAGATTCAGTCGATGGTGCGGACATTTTTACTCAATTTTGGATATTCAACCGCAGATTTCAATAATACTTCCGTATCGACCACACTTAGCGCGAACGTCACCACCGCGGCCACAACGGTAGTGGTCAACTCATCGACCCCATTTCCTGCAGCGCCGTTCCAAGTGATGGTCGGAACGGTCTCCAGTGGTGTATTTCAGACGACCAGCAGTATTGAAATCATGAACGTGACTGCGGTTAGCGGTAACACTTTGACCGTACAACGAGCTAGAAATGGCACGACTGCTTCCGCATTCACTGCGGGACAAACGGTTGGTTTGCTGACCGCTCCACCACTGATCGGTCTGTACACGGCCGCCAACACAACACTCACTCCTCGGGGTGTCACTCCGGCGGGTAGCAATCTGTGGACCGGGTGGACATCGACCACGCTGAGTGCGTATGTACAGGCCAACGTGTACAGGCCGGCGAACAAAGCAAGACTAACTACAACGGATGATATTTTTAATTCGATTATGCGGCTATTGAACCGGAACGGCGGTCCTGGGATGCCGAAGAATGGTGCTGGTTTACCCGTAGCGGCAGATTGGCGTGCCCGATTTTTCCAGACGAAGACCGGCGCTCCATTAATGGATAACTCAAAGCTATACGACACCACTGGACTTATTTTCTATCCGCGGTTTGATAGCTACAACGACAACTATAGGATTAACTACGACGCTATACTAGACTGGATCAAAAACTCTGGGCCGAACCCCTTCCCCAATCGCCTCCAATCGGGTGGTATTGTGTATTACACCGCCATTCCGTCAACGATTGATCTCAGCACCTTCCCACCCACTGACCCCAACCAGCGATTTTGGAAGGAATATATCGACGAAGTCTTGGGCTTTCAGCAAACGGACGGACCTGGAGCTACTGTTGCCTATTATGATGTCAGCAGAAAAGCCGGCTATGGCGTCGATTTCACGTGGGGTACCCCTTTGATCAATGGCCAGCCAACCGGATGGCCGACGACTACCTACATGAACTATTCCGACAATCCGAATCGTCCTAAATTGCGAACATGGTTTGGACCGCTTTCGTTGATCGATTTTATTGGCAATTACAATGCAAATAATGGAGACGGGCGACTATGGTGGCCAGGCACTGTTCCTGAGACCCCAACTTATCAAACAAAGTTGGCGATTCAGGCGGCACTCAAAGATACAATTCGCAATCACCCTAACGATAACATTTCGTTAATCTTCTTTAGTTCGCCGAAAGGTAGTGCAACGAGCCAAGGTTATTACAATACTGCTCGCGCTCCGATGGGTCGGGACATCCGACGGGCCATCAACTCCTTGTGGTTCTCGCCGAAAATGATTGCTACCCAGCAAGAAATCAGCGTCTACGATGCGACGGGTAAGAATCCCGGAGATATCAATGATGTACCTCGCGCCAATGGGGGTACCTGTTATGCAATGCCGTTGATGCTGGCTTATAACCAGTTTAGTTCCAATCCATCGTTGGTGAGCTACACTCAAAACGCTGATGCAGGCACGGCCGGTGGATTAGGCCGCAACGGAGCCTCCAAGTTATTAATTTTCGAGACGGATGGCATGGTGAATATCGGCGCTGATGCAACTATGGTATCAAGTACATCGGGACAGGGATACTACCGGGTACGTGTGCCTGACGCCAACAATCTCGCGGCAACCGGTACAGAATTTCCAACCGGGGTCGGAGAAGTGGTATTCAGCCAGGGCGTAAGTCAGTGCCAGATGATCGCCCAACAGATTTGCAATGATGTTTCCGCAGGTGGCTTTTCGACCGCACGCAAACCCGTCAAGATCCACTGTATCGCGTTCGGCAGTCTCTTTGAACCGAACAACAATTCTGCTGCGAAGAACGCCGCCCTGGCTAATCTGGCTCAATTGGAAGTGATCGGCAGTGTTCAACCGAATGGAGCGACGACGCTACCAGCTAATAAGATCATTATCGGTGACTACAACACGCGGATCACCAGTTTGCAGTCAGCCTTAAGCAGAATTATGCAAGATGGTGTACAAGTAACTCTAATCTCGTCGGGGTCGGGAATGCCCTGATTGAAAAAACGTCTAGCTATGACTTTTCTGGGACTGGACCGGTAGCGTAGAATAGAGGTATGAGTGCATCGGTTCTCCCCGTGGTCGCTCCGCGACCTGGCTTATTAACTGTCTCTCCCGACTACCTGCGTGCCTGGTTGACCGAACGAAGTCAACCGGCCATGCGTGCAGGGCAACTGCATCGGTGGTTGTTCACCGGTCGGGCTACTTCATTTAAGCAGATGACCGACTTGCCGCTCGGCCTAAGGACGGAACTATCCGCTCACTTTGCCCCATTGGCGTGCACGGTCGCCCGGCGATTGACCTCGTCGGACGGAACCGAAAAGCTGCTGCTTCAACTAGCTGACGGACATCTGGTCGAATGCGTCTTGCTCAAAGAACTCGACCGTCGGACGGTGTGTATCAGCACACAAGTAGGTTGTGCCATGGGGTGCGTCTTCTGTGCCTCGGGCCTGGAAGGAGTTACCCGCAATCTGACCCGTGCGGAAATGCTCGAGCAACTGTTGCACTGCCGTAACCTATTGCCAGCCAATGAACGTCTGACGCACGTCGTGGTCATGGGGATGGGCGAACCGTTGGCCAATCTTGACGCCCTCTTGGCCGCCCTGGATGTCGCCTGCTCTCCGCAAGGACTAGGACTCAGCGCGCGACATATTCATATTTCGACCGTCGGACTACCGGCCAAGATTCGCCAACTGGCCGACCTGGGCAAATCCTATCATTTAGCTGTGTCCTTGCACGCCCCTGACGATGTTTTGCGTACACGCATCGTACCGACCAACGACAAGATCGGCCTCGAAGCTATCCTAGAAGCGGCTGATTACTTCCAGGCGAAAACAGGACGACAAGTCACTTATGAATACGTCCTTTTAGGCGGTGTCAATGACGGGGCTGTGCAGGCTCGGATGCTAGCCCGATTGTTGCGCGGCCGACAGGCGCACGTGAATTTGATTCCGTTTAACGATGTGCCGGGTTTGCCGTTTCAGCGGTTGAGCCGCGAAGCGTTAACGACGTTCGTGGAGACGTTGCAGCAAGCCCGAATCAGTGTGAAAGTGCGCAAACGCAAGGGTGCAGATATTGACGCAGCGTGCGGTCAACTGCGGCGGGCGGCACTCGCGGAGACGGTATCCGGTTCGGTTGAAGGTGGAGGCGCGCCTCCCCTGATCCGTCCGGTTAGCCCTTCCGCGGGCCTTGGTGTTTCTCAGGGAGACTCTTCGAGGGAAACCACCTGTGATAGCAGGCACCGGCGAAACGAGTAGCCAGTTAGCCCTTCGTGACCCGGACATCCGCTTGATGCTCCAGGTACGTGACGATAGTCCTCAAGCGTTTGAACAGCTCGTCGAACGCTATCAACAACGCCTCGTTGCTGTTATGAACCACTTAGTCGGTAACGCGGAAGAGGCGGAAGACCTGGCGCAAGAGGTATTCTTGCGTGTCTATCGGTCTCGGAAAAAATACCGTCCGCGTTCAAAATTCTCGACCTGGTTGTTCACTATTGCAAATAATTTGGCATTGAATGCCATCCGTACCCGACAACGCAAACCAGCCGTACCGCTGAATACCCGCGACAGTGGGCCCCTGGGAGCCAGACCAGCGGAACAGCTAGTTCATGATCCGGGTACCGGGCCCATGCAACGCGTGCAAAAAGATGAACTAGCCGAACGCATTCGCGCTGCCCTGAATGATTTGAATGAACGGCAACGAGTGGCAGTCGTTCTGAATAAATTTGAGGATATGGGTTATGCTGAGATAGCCGAAGTGATGAATTTGACGACCAAGGCAGTCAAATCGTTGCTCAGTCGTGCTCGGGTGAATCTGCGTGCTGCTCTGCGGGGATATATTCATATGGAAGGGCCAATCCCACCAATGGAGAGCGAACCCGACGCGGAGGAAGATTTATGACAGAGAATTCGCCACCTCCCTCCGCTTTAACGCCCGAGGAACACGCGGAACTGGTGGCGTATCTTGATGGGGAATTGTCGGAAGAGGCAGCTCGGGCTATCGAGTTGCGTATTAGTCAGGAACCGCGGTGGAGTGCCGAGGCGGAATCGTTGCAGAAGGCATGGGACTTGCTTGATTTCCTGCCGCAAACCCCGGAGCCTACTCCGCATTTTACGCAGATAACGCTGTCGCGGCTCCGCTCGCGGCAAGAACCTACCAGTGTCGGAGCGAAATTGGGATGGCTCTTACTGGGGTCGGGAGCATGGGGCGTGACCTTATTATTCGCGGGTTTATGCGCATACAACACGTATCGCTGGACCTATCCACCCGAACCGGGTGAAAAAGAATTGTTGCGCGATCTTCGTTTGATTGAGAACAAACGATATTATGATCGCATTGATAACTTTGACTTTCTCGAAAAACTCGACGATCCCGATCTTTTTGGAGATATCACTTCCCCCTGAAGGCCAAGCCAACCTTATGCGCCGACCCTATTGGCATATACTATTGTTGACGTCTCTCGTAATGGTTGCCGCCGGTGCGTCGTCGGACAGCGATACTCTCGAACGCAATCGCCGTCGCCTAGAGAAATGGCGAGCCGATCCGGTGGTCTATGGTCGTCTGCTCGAAGACGTGCGCGGCTTCTACGCCCTGCCCGCAGCACGTCAACGCTCGATACGCGACCTGGATGCCAAGTTACATTCTGGTGATTTGGCCCGCCAATCGCGATTGTGGGGCGTGCTGGAACGCTACGGAACTTGGCTCGACGGACTGTCCGAAGAAGATCGTCGTCGTGTTTTGGATGCTCCGACAGCCGAGGATCGCTTGACGTTAATTCGATTCTTGTGTGCTCGTGACTGGGCTGAGCGTGCGGCTCCGGCGATCAAATTGGAACTAGGGAAACTACCACCGGAACAACGGCAAAAACGGATTGCGGAGCTACGGGCTGAGGAACGCAAACAGCGTCGGTTATGGGATCGCAGCCTACCAGAACTGGCGGAAGTTAGCGAGCGGCGAAGTTAAGGTATGTGGTTATTATTCCGGCAGGATAGGCAGTAAAAGCAAGTAGCAATTTAAGTTAGGCTTTTCGCCATCCGGATTGTACCGGAGCTGGCAGTACCATGAATTTGTAGGTATTTTTCGCTATCCCAATGTGCTCCCATTCGCTTGGCCCACTGTATTGTAGCTCTACACATTGACTCTAGGCTTAACCCAAATGTCAGTATCAAAAAACAGCATTCAATAACTTTTTTGATTCCCATGATTGGTGATTGCACCCCATGCTAATACCCTGAAGTTGCTGGATGGCAGAATATGATCACCACTAAAAACTGCCCCGCCATTTGGGTCTAGAATGCGGGCAAACCTACTCGCCGACTTTACTTCATGCGTGAACACTCTAGGCAAGCAACAAATATTTTATCCCATCATGTGTTCTATTTTTGGCACAGTTTTTTGAGAGCCAGGGCAGCCACTATCCAAGTGGTTGAATCGCCCTCACGAATCATATGGGGTGGTATCGCCATGAAGCTATGGCCTCAACACAGCGGACTGCATAAACTTTGTTGTTCCTGACACGCTCACGAATTTGGGAGAATCGCAACCCGTTGTAGTTGATTAAACACCGACACTACTGGGCGTTGTGTTGCCCATTCTCTCTTCACATCACCATTAACGAGTCGCTCCCCCGATTTCCTGGAGCCTACGCTTAGCCTCTTCAATCCGTTTGTCATCCGTTTCGTAGGTGGTGATCTGCTTGTAGATTTCGACGGCCTTACCGCGGTTATTCAGTTGGCGATCATACAGGCGGGCGGCTCGGAGACGAGCATCGAAGTGTGTGCGAGTGTTCCACTCGAAGCATCGCTCGAAGTATACCGCCGCCCTCGGTAACTGCCGGTATGACCGCCCCTCGTAAATATCTCCGAGTTGATACGCGGTATCACTTATCTTGTCACTCTGGGGATACTCGGTAAGTATTTTTTGGAACAACAATTCAGCACGTCGCATGTTATCAGTATATTCGTTGCCCCACCCCTTATCTTTGTATACCATCGCCTGACGATAGAGCTTATTGGCCTCTGGAATGTTTGAATTGCCCTTCAGTGTGGGTGGCGGCACATCCAGTTCCAACAAGAACGCTTGTTTGGGTACACGATGATACTGAATCAGTTCTTCCTCGGCCCAGCGGGCCCGCTCGATGTCGCCCATCTGAATATAAAGTTTTCGCAGTGCTTCGAGCGTTAGTTGGTATTCCTTACGGCTGGCGAGAAGACGCTCGACCAATTCCCGATCCCGCTTGCCGCCGGTCGTTTTCGGAGCCGCAGGCGGGGTAGGTGTTTGGCCGTGAACATCAGTAAAGATAACACCCAGGGCGAGTATCAACAGCGTATGACGCATGGCCTCTCCCAGGTGAAATAGCCTCAAATACAAACCACAAAAAGACCACTTAAACATTAGGCATTGAGTGAGTCGGTTTGGTATCCAGCCGCCCGAAAATCATTCGCCCAGCAGGAGTCTGAAGCACACTCGTCACGATAACAGGCACATCCTGACCGATGGCGACACGCCCCTGCTCCACCACGACCATCGTGCCATCGTCTAAGTATCCGATTCCTTGGCCAATTTGATCACCGGGCTTTACCAGCTTGACCACCATCAATTCGCCGGGGAGTGCTGCCGGTTTCAGAGCGTTGGATAACTCATTTAGGTTAATTACTTCAACGCCTTGAAGATCGGCAATTTTGTTGAGGTTGTAATCATTAGTGATAATTCGCGCCCCCAGCACCTTAGCCATTTCCACGAGACGTTCATCTACTTTGTGAATGTCTCGCAATTCCGACAAATTGCCTTCGTGAAGAACTAGCTCAATTTTATTGTTCGTCTGGAGCTTCTTCAAAATATCCAGTCCACGCCGTCCACGATTACGCTTGAGCTTATCGGAACTATCGGCCACGCTTTGCAATTCCTGCAATACAAATCGCGGAACGATTAATTTCGTATCAAGGAATCGCGTATTACTAATATCGGCGATGCGACCGTCAATGATTACGCTGGTATCCAAAAGTAGCGGCTTAGGACCTTTGAGCTGCTTAGAAAACTCGACATAGGGAATGATGAAGCGAAATTCATCCTTGGTCTGCAAAAGAGTAGAAATCGATACATAGGAGCAGAACATTGTAATCAGCAAATTTAGCAAGGCTCGCTGCTGCACCTGATTGCGACCGTACTGCGTAGCTCCAACGGGGGTAGGTGTGAGGCGGATCGTTTTCATCGTCGTGGGGTCGATCTGCACGTCAATCGATGCGGAGCGGTTATCGCGGGCGGTGTCCAGGTCGAATATAAACGGTTCCAAAGCCGACGACAGGATATTCCCCAGCAACAACCCTAACAACAGGCCAAAATAAAGGGCCGACACGGTCGTAATTTGCTTGTCGCGGACCAATATATCGGTGATGACAATCAGAATTCCTAGTCCAAGAACGGCCGAAAATGCCAGCCATGCCTGAAGCGTGTCATCAGGATTGAGTGCCTGGAAATGCTGAAATACCAGCATGGCTAGGCCGATCAGCAACACGCCGAATAGGCCACGAATGCCCAAAAGCAGCAGTTGCCCCGTGCGAGGCTTGACTTCATTAGGAAGAAACCCAGCCGAGAATAAACTTTTAAGAAGAGAGAACAACGGACACCTCCGCGAGATAGCGGTGACCAGGTGGTATGATTTTTCTCATTATATGGACACGTTGACAAGGGATTGGTTCCCTTTTCTTGCCGGATGGACAGCCTTAACTACGCACGACGAGACAAATCGCAACGGTTACTACATCTTGCACAGCTCGCCGAATAGCGGATCATAGCAGGCACAACCCTTATTTCACGCGCTCGTTGTACCCTCATCTGGCCATACCCCAACAGATTGCGCTATCCAGCGTTAAGTCACCGGCGTGCGCCGTCGATGACCTTTGTGGACGAGGATGATCCCAACCGCTAAGGATTGCCACAATGCACAAATCCCCCTTCGGCCTCCGGTGCCGCCCTTTCCCTCCTTTACCGGATCATCCCTACGCTTCGTCGAGTTTCGAGCATGCCTTGGCCGCTCTGACGGACGCTCTGGCTGATGGTGAAACCTATGTATCTCTCACGGGTGTTCCTGGTGTGGGAAAATCCCTAGCCGGTCGCCTTCTGGTAGAACGTTTGGGCGGTGATTCTGTCTATGTGAACACTGCTATCACCAGCCCCACTGCGCTTTTGCAGGCGATTCTATTCGACCTCCGATTGCCGCATGAAGGACGCAGCCCCGCGGAGATGCATCTTGCCATAGTTGATCGATTCCTGAAGCAGTATTCCGCCGGTCACAAAACGACTCTAGTTATCGACGAGGCTCACTTGTTCTCGTCAGCAACGCTCGAAGAGTTGCGGCTTTTGGGCAATCTCGAAGGTACCGTACAGGTGGTTCTCATTGGTCAGCCGTCGTTAATTAACAATCTGGATGCTCCCGAGTTGGCCTCGTTACGGCAGAGGATCGCCATTCGTGCGGTATTGGAACCGATGGACATCGAAGAGTCCTGCGACTACGTGCTGCATCATCTACGCATTGCCGGAGCCGCCGAAGGATTGATTGATTCGGAGAGCCTCCAAATGCTGGCCAAGGCGACCGGAGGCGTACCGCGATTGCTGAATCAGGCGATGAACCGAGCCATCCGAATGGCTGTTGTCACTGAGGCTGACGTGATCGAAGCCGAGGTGATGCTCGAAGCATTAATCGGGCTGGGATTGTCGGTACCCGAAGAGTCCGACGAGCGGCGACCGATGTCGTCGGAAACATGCCGGATATTCGCACCAGCCAACCGCGCGTGAGGAACTATCATGGGTAAGATTCTCGACACACTAAGGCGCTCGACCTCCTCCATCCTCACCCCACCGCAGCGGATCGAGGCGTTGGGAGCCACAGCGCCTCGTGGGGATGTTGCCCCGATCTCGACTCCCAACGCCTACAGCGACGAGCAGCCGTCGTTTATTGAAATTGGACCCAAGCGCGAGATCATTGCGGCATCACCCTCTGTATTGGCAGCAAGTGTAGGACGTAAGTTACTTGAGGAGCCAAAAAGCTCAGGCGACTCACGTCCAGCGTCTGCCACTGCTCCTGTCGCTCCTCAGCGGGACGAAGCCGGCGGAAGTAAGATCGCCGGGGTATCAGGTGGTCCTCACAGTGTACTCTTCCGTTCTTTGCCGACCAACCGTCCAGCTGATCCGGCACCCGCCGTGCTACGACGGCCCAAAGTTGCAGCCGACATCGTCACCTACCACACGCCGGACCATCCGATCGCATCGCGGTACGTTGAGTTATTCAACTCGATTCGCGAAGCGGCATCGGTAAAAGCGGCGGTGGATCATCTCGTGATGTTGTTCGCCCCGATCCGTCCCCAGATCGGCACGACAACCGTCCTTTTGAATATCGCCGTCGTCGCAGCTCGTCTAAATCGTCGCACTTTGGTTGTCGATGCCAACATCAAAAGACCGGCCGTTGCGGAGCGTCTGGGTCTGGCTACCTCGCCGGGTTGGATGGAAGTGTTAGAAGGTGAAATTGAACTCGACGAGGCGATATGTCCGACCGACCTAGATGGATTGTTCGCCTTACCCGCTGGACAGACCGGCCCGCTGTTGGCTGATACGCGAACCGTGTACGATATACTCGGAAAGCTACGCGAACGGTTCGACCTGGTGATGATCGACGGGCCTCGCTGGGAAGGTCGCGGTTCGTCATTGGCATTAGCTGGCGGTTGCGATGCGGTGTTTCTGGTAAGCTCGGAAAAAGAGGCTGATTCGCCGCCAATGAGTGATTTGATGCGACAATTGCCCCAACAGGGGGTACGTTTGGCTGGATCGATCCTAACCGCGTCTCGATAACTTTTCCGATGTGTCTGACGGGTCCGGTTACGAATAGCCCGCAAAAAATCGGGGCGTGTCAACGCCCCGCTCGCCGGCGATGCTCAGTCTGCGGAGTCCGGCGTCTTCCACCGTCCCGTATAGAGCTTTTCCCAGTCCGCACCCGGCCGCACTCGCACCTGCGAGCTATCGTCGTATAGGCAGATACTGACCTTGCGTTCTTCATCGTAAAGCTCGATCGACTCCTTAGTCCGCTTTACCTCCTTAAACTTGGACGCTTTGCCCAACTTTCGGTAGGTCAGCTCATTCAACTCGTACCAAGAGCCATCCTTTGACTTGGCGAACCAACCGCCCTCGTACACCCAGTACGAGCGGGTGTCCGTGGGTTCTTGTGCACCAATGTGCATAGGAACGACCGCTGCCAGGGCAAGTGCCACCACACATACGACCAAACGCATCACCATGTCCTCCAACGCCGAAATACCAAGCTCAGCAGCGGTGTAGCACCGGTGAGCTGTATTTATGATAGGAAATCGGGGCGTTGACACGCCCCGCTCGCCTTCGTTACCGGGGCGTTGACACACCCCGCTCGCCCACGTGACCTTGCCCTCATTCAGCCATTAGGTTAGACAACAGACGAATCGTGCGCTCCCTAGGAGTGATTCGACTGTGTACCGATGCTTATGCTTGCTGGTCTTGATCGTTGCGGGATGCGACACTACCTCAACTCCCGTCCCCTCGCCGTCCCCCTCGGCGAGTGTTGAGGCCGGCTTACGTCGCGGAAATGCTCCACCGCGTGAAGCGGCGTTTGACCCGCAACAATGCGGCAATGTGAAAGGCGTCGTCCGCTGGACCGGCCCGCCCCCCGTCATACCGCTACTGGAATCCGTCGAAAACCCTGTCGAATATGTCCCCGGTTCTCCTCATCTCAAACGCGCTTGGCCCCATCCCCACACGCCGCGACTCAACGAAAACCGTCTCGCCGGTGCGCTGGTCTGGCTGGAGGGCGCTCTACCAACACGTTCGCGGAATCGGGACGCTTCAGTATGGTTGGTTGCCCTAGAAAATCGGCAATTCTCCCAGTCGCGGGGCTTGGCTCGTGTCGGCGATGAACTAGCGGTCGTCTCTCGCGATCCTTTTTTTCATTCTCTCCAGGCTCGCGGGGCCAGCCATTTTTCGCTTGCCTTGCCCGAACCGGGAATCGTTCGGAAGCGTCCACTCCAACAGCCCGGCATCGTCGAATTGCGTTCCGGCGCAGGAATGTTCTGGATGCGCTCCTATTTCCTCGTTCAACCTCATCCTTTCATGGCCGTCACCAATCAATTAGGTGAGTTCACGTTCGACGAAGTGCCGGAGGGAGCGTATCAGCTTGTGGCTTGGCATCCGTCCTGGGAAATCATCCGACGGGAACGAAGTCCTGATAATCTACAAGTGATTCAACTACAATTCTCGGAGGGACATCGGACGCAACAACCGATTCGGGTGACGCCACGAGCAGCGTCGTCGGCTCCCGTCGAGGTATCCCTAGGAGGCCAACCGTGAACGTCGCGCTGGGTGTAGCGGTCGGCATTGCAGGGCTGACGGTCCTGACCGCCTGCGTTCGGCCCTACTTCGGGCTGCGACTACTCATGGCATTGATCGGCCATAGCCTGTTGTGGTTGCGAGTCGAGGGCCGTTCGCGGATGCCTTCCGGTCCCTTGTTGTTGCTCTCGGGTAAACGGAATTTTCTGAGCTGGTTGCACCTTCTGGCCGCTAGCCCACGGCGTGTTCGGTTCTTGATGCTGGCCGGGTGGAGTCGGGCTGGGCTGGTCGGCTGGCTGCTGCGTCGGGCCGGGGCCATCGTGCCCCCATCAGGTGACGACGCGGCTCTACGGCAAGCATTGAAACAGGCCGGGGACGCCATACGTGCCGGTGAAGTGGTTTGCCTGTTTGCCGAGGAAATCCGCACGAGCAACGGCGAGTCGTGGAGTTATTCTCGCATCTTCGATGCGTTGCCGCGTGTTCCGGTGCTTCCCGTAGCGGTGTTAGAGCCACACGGTAGCCTGTTCGTGCTGGAGAATAAACGTGTCTATCGACAATGGCCGCAATGGTTTGCGGTGCCGGTCGAAGTGACATTCGGCGAAGTGCTGCACCATGCGAACGCCGCCCAGGCACGACAGGCGTTACAGGAATGCTCGGCGCGTGCCGCCATCGCTCGCCAAAACCGCACGTTGCCGCTGCATCGGACGTTCGTCCGCTCGGCGGCGCGGCATCCCTTCCGCGTCTGCTGGATCGATAGCACGGCCCCTGGCCAGGATCTGACCTACGGCAAGGCATACGTCGGCGCGGTCTGCTTGGCGAAGGTCTTGGGGCCGTTATTGGGCATCCGCCCGATGGTGGGCGTGTGGCTTCCTCCCGGTCGCGGCGGAGCGCTGGTGAATGTCGCGTTGGCATTGCTGCACAAGACGTCTGTAAATCTCAACTACACCACCGGGGCCGATGTCGTCCGCTCGTGCCTTCGCCAGTGCGATTGCACCCATGTCGTGACGGCTCGACGTTTCACAGCTCGGATGCCGCTAGAGCCGGTGCCGGGGATCGAAGTGATCTACCTGGAAGATTTGTTGCCGCGAGTGTCCGGGTTCGACAAGTTGCTGACGTTTATGGGGCTATTGCTCTTGCCCGGTTGGGTGACGGAATATGTCGTAAGACGTCTGGGACATCACCGGTGCGATGATCTGGCGACCGTGATTTTTTCCAGCGGTAGCACAGGACAGCCCAAAGGCGTTATGCTCACGCACGCCAACATCGCCTCCAACCTGGAGTCGATGGTTCAGGCCGCCAACCTCTCCGGGCGTGATCGGCTTTTGTGCGTCTTGCCGTTCTTCCATAGTTTCGGCTATTCGGTCACTTTGTGGGGGCCGCTGATGGTGGGGGCATCGGCGGTATTTCATCCCGACCCACGACAAGCCAAGGAGATTGGCGAACTGTGCCGCACCCATGCGGCGACGGTGTACCTCAGCACGGCGACGTTCTTGCGGTTTTGTTTGCGCAAGTGCGAGCCGGACCACTTCCGCACGCTACGCCTGATTATCTGCGGAGCCGAGAAGTTACCACCCGCCCTGGCCATCGATTTTCGCGAACGCTTCGGCATCCTGCCACTGGAGGGTTACGGTTGTACCGAGTTATCGCCGGTGGTATCGGCCAATCTGGCCGACGAGACGTATGAGGGTGTGACACAGGTCGCCAACCGCCTAGGGACGGTCGGCGCACCGATGCCAGGGATCGCCGCACGAATTGTCGAACCGGAAACGCTCGTGCCGCAGCCATTAGGGACCGACGGGCTGTTGCAGATAACCGGAGCCAACGTGATGGCGGGATATCTGCACAAGCCTGAACTCAGCGCCCAGGTGGTGCGTGAGGGATGGTACACGACGGGCGACATGGCCCGAATCGACGCCGAAGGGCATATCACCATCACAGGCCGGCTACAGCGTTTCGCCAAGATCGGCGGAGAAATGGTACCGCTAGAGAAGGTTGAAGAAGCATTGCACGAGGTTCTGGGCATTGCCGAGCGAGTGTGCGCGGTGGCCTGTGTGCCCGACGAATCGCGAGGCGAACGGGTTATCGTCCTGTACATTGAGGCGACTCTTCTAGAATATAAGCAGGGCGTGCGACCGTGGCTCGAAGCACTAGGCGGAACGGGATTGCCTAACCTGTGGACGCCGTCGGAGCGCGACTTTCACGCCGTCGCGGAACTGCCCACGCTGGGCACCGGGAAACTGAACCTTCAAGAGGTCGCGGAGCTGGCCCGATCGTTGGCACGACGCTCATCGGTTCCGGGGGGAAACCGGGGAAGCC
>RGDT01000330.1 GCA_009918525.1 Planctomycetia bacterium | reverse complement strand
GCGAAGAGTCGCCAACCGATTCAACTGAAGGATGCGTTGGCCTGGCGTAACGTGAGCAGGCCGGCGCTTTCGCGAGACGGCAAATGGTTTGCTTGCAACATCTTACCCAGCGAAGGCAAAGGGGAATTGTTGATCCGCCAGACCACAGGCGACAAGGAACATCGCTTTACCGATCTGGAAGGGGTCGGCGACTTGGCATTCTCTCATGATAGTCGCTGGGTGGCCTATAGTGTCATGCCGCGGCGTCGGCCGGGTGCGACGGCATCAGGGTCGGATTCAGGCAAGGTGGTCCTGCTCGATCTAACCAAAGGCGACAAGGTCGAATACGACGGCGTCACCCGCTTCACGTTCTCCGGGCCAGACGGTAACACCTTGGCAATTCACAAATCGCCGGTCGCCAACGCACCGAGTCTGCCAAGTGGTCCCGGCCCGGTGATGCCGCCGCCCGCTCCGCGTTCGCGTGGGACGGACTTGGTGTTACGCGAGCTAACAAGTGGCAAGGAACTGAATCTGGGTAACGTCGCGGATTTTGGGTTCGACAAGAGCGGTGGAAAGCTTGTCATCCTCCTCGATGCTCAGGGGCAACTGGGTAACGGCGTTCAGCTTCGTGACATGAAATCTGGCCTGCTTTCTCAACTCGAATCCGGCAAAGCTTCTTACGAGGGATTGCGCTGGACGGAGAAGGGCGAAGCCTTCTCACTGCTCAAGGGCGTCGAAGAGAAGGGCAAAAGCGACAAAACGTATACTATTCTCACCTGCACCGACCTTACCAAGCCGAGCTTAGCCGTCGCGGACCCAGCGAAAGATACCGCCTTTCCCAAGGGGTTGAAGGTCGCCAATAGCCGTGCGCCGCAGTTCTCTGACGACCGGACCACGGTGTTCTTCGCCATCACCGAAACCGGCAAGAGCAGCACAACTGCCACCCCGCCGGTGGGCAAGACCAAAGGCAAAGGCAAAGGCAAAAACGACGAAATGCCCCAGGCTGCTGCTCCTCCCGACCTGACGGCTAAGGCTCCCACTGAAAAACCGGACCTGGTCATCTGGCACTGGAACGATCCGCGTCTCCAGTCGGAACAGCAAAAGACAGCCGCTTCCGACCGCGAGATTAGCTATCTCTCTGCCTTCCACTTGAAGGAGGGCAAGTTTGTCCGGTTGGCCGATGACAAACTTCGTAACGTCTCGGTGGCGGCCAAGCAACGCTACGCGGTTGGTGTCGATGCCAAACCCTATGACCGTTCCGGTTCGCTCGACGGTAAGCGTCTTGTTGATGTGTATGCCATCGACGTGAAGACGGGTGAACGTCACTTGGCTCTCATGAAGGCGCGTAACTACCGCGGCACCTCTCCCGATGGTACAAAAATGCTGTACTACGAGGACGGCCATTTCCACGTCTACGATATACCGACTCGCAAGAGCCGAGCCATCACGAAAGAGGTCGCAACGAGTTTCATCGACACGGAAGACGACCACCCGGTGGACCGTCCGCCCACCCGCTCCCTCGGCTGGACCAAAGACAGTTCGGCCGTTCTATTGTCGGATAACTGGGATGTGTGGAAGGTGCCGGTCGCTAGCGGGGTAGCGGTCAACCTGACCGGAAACGGGAAGAAAGACGGCATCCGTTACATGATGCGCGTCGTTCTCGATGAGGAAGAGAAGGGGGCCGACCTCGATCAGCCGCAGATTTACGCCATTTATGGTGAATGGACAAAGAAAAGCGGCTATGTGCGAATCGATCCCAAGGGTGGTTCTTCGGTGCTTTGCTGGGACGATGCCCAATTCAGCGGATTGTCTAAGGCTCGCGATGCCGAAGTCTACATCCACACTCGCGAAACAGCAACCGCGTACCCGGACTATTATGCGAGCGATGCCACGCTAAAATCACCACGCCGACTGACGACGGCAATCCCCGACCAGGACAAGTTTCACTTCAGTGCAGGCTCAATGCTGGTGGACTACAAGAGTGCCAAGGGGGACAAACTCCAGGGCGCGTTGTTCCTGCCCGCCAATTACGAGAAGGGCAAAAAATATCCGACGATTGTTTACATTTACGAAAAGCTATCGCAAGGCAAGAACCGCTATATGATGCCGCGCATCTCGGGAGGTGGATTTAACGCCTCGCTCTACACGAGCAACGGTTATGCGGTATTCATGCCGGACATTCGCTATCAGCTCAACGATCCAGGCATGTCCGCAGTGTGGTGCGTGCTACCTGCCCTGGAGGCGGCCATCGCGATTGGCGTCGTGGATAAGGACCGTGTCGGGCTTCATGGCCATTCGTGGGGCGGCTATCAGACGTCGTTCTTGATCACGCAGACGGCGAAGTTCAAGGCCGCGGTAGCCGGCGCACCGTTGACGAACTTGGTAAGTATGTACAGTTCCATTTACTGGAACGTGGGCATCGCCAATCAACCGATTTTCGAGTCGAGCCAGGGACGCTTTACGAGCGGCTATTG
The DNA here is from genome assembly GCA_009918525.1 of Planctomycetia bacterium. Taxonomy (GTDB): domain Bacteria; phylum Planctomycetota; class Planctomycetia; order Gemmatales; family Gemmataceae; genus RGDT01. The sequence continues at coordinate 1,477 of RGDT01000330.1, read as the reverse complement.
GGATCAACCCGAAGCGTTTATTCGCAATTCGCCGGTATTTCATGCCAAGAACGTGGTAACGCCGTTAATTTTGCTGCACAATGACAAAGATGGAGCAGTGGATTTCAACCAAGGGATCGAGTACTTCAACACGCTAAGGCGACTAGACAAGTCGGTGGTGATGTTGCAATACCGGGGAGAGAATCACGGCCTAGCGAAGGCCGCGAACATGCGAGACTACGCGGTTCGGATGAGAGAGTTCTTCGACCATCACCTTATGGGCAAGCCCGCTCCTGACTGGCTGAAAGAAGGTGTACCGCACTTAAAAATGGACGACCATTTGAAGGAGCGGATGTACAGAAACTAAACAAAAAACCCGGTTTATCGTGCGTCAAAACAACGATAAACCGGGTCATAATTATTATATCGGCTCTATCACGTTAAGAAAAGCACATTGCTTCCAGCCATTCCATAGAGAAATCGCTCAAATTAATGAATAAGATTGAGGATAGCCTATGACGAGCAATCATCACATACTACAGTAATGCTAAGGGTATGGTAAAATTAAAGAATGAGTATTCGCATCTTTTTCAAATTTATGATGGAGTGAAGCAAGGTGGTATTTTAACTCTTTTTTTGTTCAACTACTTTATGAATGATCTTTTGAATGAATGCATGCAAGTTAATGTTGGTGCTAAACTGGGCTCGTTAAATGTATCAATAATAGCTTATTGTGACGATTTAAAGCTAATAAGTCCATCTATTAGAGACTTGAATATACTTTTAAAAATATGTGGAGATTATGGTAACTTTTGGAAATTTGAATTCAATATCTGAGGTTGCCTCACTATAAAATGACAATTCAGCCTTCTCGTGTTCACGAATTCGAATACTTTCTTTTTTTATGCCTAAGGTGGATTCTAAAAAATCAATGCAATACTTAACCCAATGCTCAAACCAATCTTTTTGAGTTCCTGGCTCACAAAAATACTCCATTTCCATCTGCTCAAATTCACGGGTTCGGAATACAAATTGCCTAGCCATGATTTCATTTCGGAAGGATTTTCCTATCTGTGCAATGCCAAAGGGTGGTTTGCGTCGGCAGGTGGAGTATACGTTTTTGAAGTTTATAAAGATACCCTGGGCTGTTTCTGGACGCAAATATATGTCCACACTTCCCCCCTCATTAGCCCCCTGCTGGGTTTTAAACATCAAATTAAAATTTCGAGCTTCCGTGAAAGAGCCTTTAGTGCCACACTTAGGGCAAGGATAATCTTCAACCCTGAGGACTTCTTGTAGCTCTTCTAAGGATTTTCCAATGGTAAAACCTTCTCCTTTCTTTTCTTCAAGAAAATGATCTACACGAAACCTGACCTTACAGGACCTGCAATCAAAAAGGGGATCAGAAAAATTACTAACGTGTCCGGAGGCCTCCCAGACTCCAGGGTGTAAGAGAATAGAAGAATCCAAACCAATGACGTCCTCACGACGATGAACG
>RGDT01000329.1 GCA_009918525.1 Planctomycetia bacterium | reverse complement strand
GTAAGGTCTTCACTCGGCTCCGAAGGCACGATCCCCAGTTCTTTGAGCTTGGCCCAGACATGGCCGTCGATGAAGTTTTTGCGCGGCAAACGAGCATAAACCGACTCGTCTACAGAGCCGGGCATCGGCATGACGACGTTGCACACGGCAAAGCGATCCATAAACCGCGCCATGATCGCGGCTTCGCCAGGTAGCGGTCCCGCAGTGATCAAACCGTCGGCATGAACCGCCGCCAGTACGCTTTCGCTGGATTGGAACGTGGTCAAATGAGTAACGTCGGCACGACTGCCATCGGTGTAGTGGGCGGTGACGACGAGTTGTTGCGATGCGCGGGGGGTAAGTCTTCGTTCGCTCGGCTCGACGCTGATGCGTTCGACGGTCGGAGCGTCGGCCGGGGTGCGTGGTGTGCCGACTGCGATCCATCCTCGAAGAGTGTTGTATCCAACGCTACCCGCTTCGAGACGCTTGCCCCCACCGTGAGGGACTTGGGCTGCGGCTTTGCGAAGAAAGAGGCTATGTTCTGGCGAGGCAGGAAATAGGCGTCGGCCGCGTCCTTCGTTGACAATGGCGGCGTAATCGAAGTCGGGATCGTAACCCAGCAGCGACAGTTGAAATCCGCCCTGTCCGCGTGCTTTGCCGTGGCACGGTCCGCTATTGCAACCAGCGCGGGTGAGAATAGGCAGAATGTCGCGTTCAAACGTAGCGGGGCGGTCGGCGTCTGTACCGCGAACGCGAACGGTTACCCGAATTTCGCGTCCCGCAACCTTAGCGACAATGAAACCTTCGCCATCACCCACGGGGGTGACGACGCCTTGTGGCGAGACAGCGACAATGGCAGGCTGCTCACTGCGGTATTTGGCTTCGCGAGTCAGGTCCGTCGCGCCGCGAACCAGTAGCTGTTGACGCGCGTCACGGCCGACGAGTTCGACGCGAGGCGGGAATAAGGTCAGTGCCGGTTCCGAGGGGACATCGGCGACGGACAGCAGAAGCAGGATCGAGAGCATGAGGAAAGACCGCAGTCGGGCGGAGGGTTATACGTCCCATCATCGCATCCAGAGGGACGCAAGGCAAGAGGGAGGATGATGAAGAACAATCGAATTGGCAAACGCTCAAAGGGAGAAAAGACTAAACGCGACCAAGGAGGTCCATCACCTCGGCCGCGTTCAGTAGATCGGGTATAACCGGACGAATCAGAAACGCCACAAGCTACGGTCGGAGAAAGCAAATTTCGCATCGAAAACCGCGCGACTCGGAGGATTGTCTTTTGGAGGAGTGCCAGGTGTGGTACCACCGTTGACGATTTCACCGAAAGTATACGCAGTACCACTAGCTCCCGGTGTCACATTAATACCCGTGATCGTGTCGGAACCAGTTACAGGTGTACCGCCCAGAGTCCCTGCCTGATTCACACCTTGGGCATAACCAGCGGGCTGTGTTTGGGTAATTGAGTAAGTTCCGGCTGTCAACCTGGCGAAGGTAAACCAACCGTTTGCACCAGTCACAGTAGTACGACTGACCGCATTGCCATACACATCAGTACCGGTGAGGCTAATAGTCACACCAGCGATCATACGATCACCCGGATTATAAGCTCCATTCTTGTTAACATCGTGATACACGTAGCCAGCGATGGAACCCAACTGAGCGAGAGGTGTGTACTTGTAGATAACCTGGAAATTACCCGACGACTTGGTCGCAACAGATCCGACCAGATTCCCTGGACCACAAACACAAGCTTCGGCATCTGAATCCTGCAGCACCTGAATGGTGCCGTTCCCGGAAAATAGTTTGAGCGACGCCTGATCGTTCAGCACAATCTTTTGGAAGGTTCCTGGAGAGACCGTAGTCGCGTTCGCAGCGTCGGCCTGCACGGTAAACATACGGCCCGAAGAACCGCCGAAGTCCGTGTTGCCGTCGTAGGCCCCTACGGTCGCATTTCGAGTTTGGTTCAATGTGGCCTGTATAGGATTGCTCAGACCAGCTACTTTGTAGGATAATGTGCCTACCAGGTCGGTTTTGAGAACACCTGCTCGAAAACCAACATTTTCGACACCAGCCTGTGCCGTCAATGATCCTGTGGCGATAATTTCAACAGAGGTCAGCGCACCTAGATTAGGATCAAACTTATTGATTGTCCCAGTGCGTTCCTGACCCGTCTCAGCCTGTGAAAACACAGCCTGGGTGGTTGTGGAGGACAGAGTAGGTGTAACAGTCGTGTTGAGCGTAGTAGTCGGTGCGCTCTGTACGAGTGTTGGGTTTTTAGTACTCGTGATGATATTGGACGAAGACCCCACCGATGTGCTCACTACGTTTGCTGACATCGTATTCAGCGGCGGGGATATATTGCTGTAAAAAGGACCGAGGAAAGCAGGAACGCTCCGATCTTCCAAACCTTCCAACCGGGGCTGAAAACGAGTTGTTTTGCTAAGGTTGGACATAACTCCTCCAGGAGGTTGTAAGAGCCATAGAGCCGCAAGTGTAAGTGACGGTGCCGGATCCAAACTCCCTTACCGTCGCTTACGCTTCCAGCTCTGGATGCACCGCCACATGTCCTGGGCGGTGTTGGGGGATCAGAACCGGAATTCAAGGCCGGCTGTAATCCCATGGGCCCAGAAGTCATTGAGCTTGTTCATGGGAGTCGGAACTAAGGGCTGGTTAGCTGCGTTGCCAAAGGCATTTGCGTAGTTGATGGTCGTGGGTACTTGCTCACCGGCACGAGCCACATTGCTCCAATACAAGGCATTGTATCCTACCGTAAGACGCATCCAGTCCGTGACGGAATAACCAATGTTCAGGCCAATTTCAGGCACTACGCTGAAGCTGTCTCGGCTGTAGTTCCCGATGTTGCTCGCCTGGGCTAACAATCCGGCGCTGTTAAACTGGGAGTTACCATTTCCTATAGTTGAACTATTACCCGCAATAGTCACACGTGAACTCGTGTAACCCATGCCAACCTTTAGCGAAGTTCCTAGACTGAGTCGATCCCACAACCACCATTCACTAGCAAAACCAAACTGGCCACCATAGAATCGATTTTGAGTACGGAACTGATCGCGAACCGTAATTTGGTCACCTGCCTGGAATCGCGGCGGTATCTGAGTATCATCCACCAAAACATTCAACGACTCGCGAATCGATAACGACTCATCCAACCCCATCTGCCGATAGCCGATCAATCCATCCAAGCTAAACGATTGGCCACGATATAGATTTTGTTTTAGATTGATATCATAGCCCCATAACGAGCTAGTGTGCCGAACAGAGATACCACCTTGTAGCAAACCACCTCCGTCAACTAATTCAAAGTTCGATAACCCCCCGAGATTGGCATCATAGAAGGGACGACCGATGGTAGGTCCATTACCTGTGCCTGCTATGCCGAATTGGCTAACCTTCTCGGATAAGAAGAATCCACCAATCTCTAGCCCCAGCGAATGATCATCACCGAACCAGTAACCGGCTGTGAGACGAGCACCCGAGCGAGCGCCGTTGCCGAGTGGGGAATCACCAAAAAGAACTTCCGTACCCGCTACACCGTAAGTTGGCGCTAATCCGGGTGTTCTATTTATCGTGACCAGTGCCGGGGTGCGGTCACCTTTGACCATCCACAGTAGGTACTCGGCTCCGATATACCAGCGATGTTCCGACGGGTCGTAGCCGGTGGCGGCCAGCCCTATATCACGCGAGTAACCGGGATTGTTAGCCGCACAGGTTGAACAACCTGCCGACGGAGCCGGTGCAGACGCAACGATCGGAGCCGCAGGTGAAGGCATCACGCCGGGTGCGCTGACGACGGGCGAGCCGATCATCGGCGAACTGATCACTGGCCCACCGATAATCGGAGCCGTAGGTAACGGCGGCGGAGGAGCTGACAAGGTGCCAACCGTCGGACTACCAGACGGCATCGGAGTAGGCGTCGGAAACGGCAAAACTGGATTCGTTTGGGTCGTTGACAACGCA
>RGDT01000328.1 GCA_009918525.1 Planctomycetia bacterium | reverse complement strand
CGCAGACAGTCTCTAGGTTACTGCCAATTAATTCTCTTGGACCACGCTGGAAATTCGGCTAATATAAAAATAAGGTTGAATCCCTCCAGCCGAAAGAATCACCAGCGTTTCCCTTGTTCGAGGTTTGCTATGTTCTGGCGTCTTGGGCTGCTCCCGCTCGCCAGCTTTGTACTGCTGGCTTCCGTCCGAACCGATGCCGCCCCCGTCGCTGCCTTCGACAAGGTCGGAGTCGCCTTCCTGCAAAAAAATTGTATCGCCTGCCACAACGAGAAAACCAAGCGAGCCGATGTCTCCCTGCACCATCTGAAGACCGAAGGCGATCTCCTTAAAAATCGCAAACTCGTCGAAAATGTTTTGCGCGTCGTTCGCACCGGTGAGATGCCGCCGTCTTCAAAGCAACGCCCAGCGGTTGCCGATCTCGAAGCGTTCACCGCCTCCGTCGCTTCGGTTTTTGAATCCCACGACCGTACGGCCAAGCCTGACCCCGGTCGAGTCACTGTGCGACGTCTCAACCGTGCCGAATACAATAACACGATCCGCGATCTCGTTGGCGTTGATTTCAACCCTGCGGCCGACTTCCCCAGTGATGACATCGGCCACGGCTTTGATAATATTGGCGATGTGTTGACGCTCTCGCCTGTGCTCATGGAACGGTATCTGGCGGCAGCTGAGTCGATTGTCCAGCGGGCGATCATGACCACCATCCCACCCGTTCCGCGACGCTATCTGGCTGGACGTTTCTTACATCCTTATCCCAACGATCTGCCAGGAACTACGGGACGATTTCGTCCCATGCGTCCGCTCGATCCCAACCCCATTTACTCAGGACCGTTCGCGGCAGGCACCGATTACCTGAAATTCACCAACGAAGACGATCTCATCCTTCGTGTTCGTCTTTATGCTCAACCGAAAGGCAAATCGCCGGTTAAAGTGGCGCTGTTCCTCTCTGGCACAAAAGTCAAAAATCCTTCGCCGGATGTCGAAGTTGATCGGCTCATGGGCGCAGGTCTGAAAGCCATCAAGCCGATTGAGATTCTCAAGACATTCGAGATTACGGCTCGTGACGACAAGAAGTTGCAGGAAATCGAATTCCCAATCAACCGTCGCGATGATGCTCAGCGGGCCGGCGTGGCAGTCATCAAGCCGCCGGAGGGTGAAGAACCACCTCACTTGTTCGTCGAAAACATATGGTCTGAGGGACCACTAGAAACACGCCCCAAGACGCATCGGACGCTCTTGGCTTGCTCGCCGACGAAGCCGCAAACCGAGCAGACGCGCGAAGTCCTCGGTCGGTTTCTGTCGCGAGCGTTCCGTCGTCCGGCGACGGGGAGCGAGACGGAGCGGTATTCCAAGATGGTCGATCAGACTGTCGCCGCAGGTCAGAAGTGGGAGTCGGGGGTCCAGTTGGCTATGCAAGCCGCTCTGGTGTCGCCGAAATTTCTGTTTCGCCTCGAACTCGATGAACGCCCCGGTGCCGAAGCAACGGCTTTGGACGAATACCAACTAGCTTCGCGGCTATCCTATTTCCTGTGGTCGAGCATGCCCGACCAGGAATTGTTCGAGCTTGCGGCTCGTAAGCAGCTCGTAGCGAATCTCGATAGTCAGGTGAAGCGGATGCTAAAAGACCCGAGATCCGGTGCACTCACCGACAACTTCGCGATGCAATGGCTTCAGTTGCGTCGTCTCAAGACGCACGCCCCAGATGCAGCGCTGTTCCCAAAGTTCGACGATAACCTGCGCTCGTCTCTGCTTCAAGAAACCGAACTTTTCTTTGACGCCATCGTCAAGGAAGATCGGAGCGTACTAGACCTGATCGACGCCGATTTCACGTTTCTCAACGAACGCCTCACCTGGCACTACGGCATCACGGACACCAACGGCAGTACCTGGGGGAAAAAGGCCAAGGTGCCCGGCAAGCCGATCAGGGGTAAAGAGTTCGTGCGTGTGAACTTGCAACCGGGTGACGTTCGCGGCGGCTTGCTGACCCAAGGTAGCGTCTTGACGGTCACCAGCAACCCGACCCGTACCAGTCCCGTCAAACGCGGCAAGTGGGTGCTAGAGCAGTTACTCGGCACACCTCCGCCTCCACCTCCGCCCGACGTTCCCGAACTCAATGAAAAGAGCGTACTGACTGGTAGTCTCCGGCAACAGATGGAGCAGCACCGCAAAAATCCCGCTTGTGCGGCTTGCCATGCCAAAATGGACCCGTTGGGCTTCGCGTTCGAGAATTTTGACGCGGTCGGTGCCTACCGAGGCCAGGAAGGCAAACTCCCCATCGACGCAAGCGGCGAATTACCCGATGGACGCAAATTCAATGGCCCAGCCGAGTTGAAGGCCATTCTGAAGGAGAAGAAGGATCTAGTTGCCCGGAACCTGGCCGAAAAGGTACTCACCTATGCCCTGGGACGGGGGTTGGAATATTATGACCGTCGCACTGTGGATGGTATCGTTACGGCCATGGCCAAGAATGACTATCGTTTCTCGACGTTGATTACCGAAACCGTCAAGAGTTACCCGTTCCGTTATCGGCGGGGTCTGGAGGCATCGAAATGAACACGCTTTCGCGTCGCACGTTGCTCAAGGGTATCGGTGCCGCGGTCGCGCTTCCGTGGCTGGAAGCCATGGGGCCGATTGCCTCTTGGGCGGCCCAAGTCAAGGGTACCGCTCCCGCTCCGAATCGCATGGCTTTCCTCTATGTGCCCAACGGCATTAACATGGCCGACTGGACTCCGACGGGCGTCGGTAGTGACTTCGAGTTGACGCCGATCCTGTCGCCGTTGGCTCCGGTCAAGGACAAACTGCTCGTACTGACAGGTCTGACCGCTGATAAGGCGCGGGCCAACGGCGACGGCGGCGGCGATCATGCCCGCGCTCTGAGTGCGTTCCTGACCGGGTCCCAACCGCGCAAGACCGACGGTACCGACATCCGCGCCGGTGTCAGCATCGATCAAGTAGCTGCGGCACGCCTAGCGGACGCCACTCGATTGCCGTCCCTAGAAATCGGTGCTGAGGCCGGTGCCATGGCCGGTAATTGCGACAGTGGTTATAGTTGCGTGTACTCCTCGACAATGTCGTGGAAGTCGGCAACGCAACCGCTACCCAAGGAAGTGAATCCTAAGCTGGTATTCGAGCGGATGTTCGGCGGGCCGGACAAGGACCGCGTGAAGCGAGACGCGACACGGAAGAGCATCCTCGATTTCGTTCGTGAAGACGCGGGCGATCTGACCCGGCAACTGGGAACGGCCGACCGGCGCAAAATGGACGAATACTTTGCCTCGATCCGCGACATTGAGTTACGCATCGAGCGAGCCACCAAGCTGCCCCCAATCAAGACCCCCGAAGGTCCCCGTCCGACTGGTATCCCGGCCAAGTACGAGGATCATCTGAAGCTAATGGCCGACCTAATGGTATTGGCGTTCCAGGCGGATGTAACGCGGGTGATCACGTTCGTGATGGCGAACGAGGGCAGTAACCGACCGTATCCGTTTATCGGTGTCAGTGAGGGGCACCACGACCTGTCTCACCACGGCAATGATTTGAAGAAAAAGGCCAAGATCAAGGAAATCAACACTTTCCACGTCAAGCAATTGGCCTACCTGCTCGCGAAGCTCAAGGAGACAAAGGAAGGCTCGGGCAACCTGCTGGACAACAGCATGATCGTCTACGGTTCGGGCAACAGCGACGGCAACGCTCACAACCATGACGATTTACCGATCCTACTCGCGGGTGGCGGGTGCGGCACGCTGAAAACGGGTCGTCACCTCAAGTACGCCAAGGAAACGCCTCTCAATAACCTGTGGTTGAGTCTGCTGGACCGAATCCAGATCAAAGTGGATCGTTTGGGAGACAGCACGGGAACCCTGAGCGGATTAGAAGGCTAATCGGTGCGGATCATCGCTTGATCGTGAGCCGTTGTGGTCGCGTCATGAAAGCGACCACGACGGCTTGCACTTCGTGCTGTCTCTTATACACATCT
>RGDT01000327.1 GCA_009918525.1 Planctomycetia bacterium | reverse complement strand
AACAAGCGCAGGCGAAAGGCTCTGCGCGGCAAGGAAAAAAAGCGCAGGCGAAAGGCTCTGCGTAATTGTGAATCCGCCTGCATGAAAATACAAATTCCAAACTGGGCATGCATGACCAAGGAGCACAATGTGGACAACTTTGGAAAACACGTAATATGTAGACGCACGAACAAACGACATGTCGCATATACTTACATGATAAGGTTGCCAAAACACGCGCGCCTATTTTTTTTTGCCAGGACTCACGCGGGCCGCACCAGCCCCTGCACGCCAGTAGGGCGAAGAGGCCGCCCCCGCACGCAGGCTGCGCAACAGCGCAGCGTCCTAACGCATCGCAGGGCACCGTCGCTCAGACGGCGCGCTTGGCGCGCACCTTCCCGCGTTGCTGACGCTTCCACAACCGCCTGCGCGTCTTCTCCTTGGCTTTCTGATGCGCTCGCAGGCGTGCGACGACCCCAGCTTGCACCTCCTGCGTCAAGGACGGCCACCCGAAGAACATGCGCAGCACCGCTTGAATTTTCTGCGCAGCATTCGTCGACGTGGTCGGCGCTGCGAAGAGGCCCACGTGCTTCGCGACAGTGCGAGCGCTTGGCGGCTTCGCCCTGACTCGGTCAGCCATTTGTAGCTGGCACGCATACACTGCGACCTGGAAAATGACGGGCTCCTTCTTCAACCGCGCAGCGGCCATGGCGCGGCAAAGGAATTTGCAAGAAGAGCAGACGAGCGGCTCTGCTGCAAGAAAAAAAAACAGAGATACGGTCCCTTGTCTCATTGCGCACAACGCAGGCGCGAGTAATGCAGGAAAGACAAAAATGCTTTGCGCTGAAAACATGTAAAAAACTGCTGCACGCTACATCAAAAGATTCACGCATGGAGAACGTGCCGGCGACCGTTTCCGGAACCAACATACACGCCAACCACGCGTACCAGTACTGTGGCGAATTCATACAAAAAAGTAGCACAGACATGTTCCTGCGCACTGCTCTTTGTTGCAGGCCTTCAACAATGATTGCATACGCTTATGATTTCCAAACACCAGTCCTACTGGCTCGTGTCACTCACGCGCCTCCACGCGCGCGTCCATCACCAGCAACGCCACACACCACGGACGCCTCTCGGCTACCGCGGCTGCGACCGCAGCTGCACGGCACCACGCCGTCTATACAGAGCATGCGGAGCCCTGCCTGCCACACGAGCGCATCGCAAGGCGCGCCATTACTTGTCAATGTTTCCATGTGCATGCGCGTTACTGGTAAACATGCCGGTGCATTTGTGTTTATGGGTTCGTGGCACCACACGATTCAATGGCAGACCTCCTTCACTTGCAATTCAACGCGCGCGCCCGTGGTCCCCACAGACCGCGCTACGAATTTCTGTACACTCATGTCACCGTCCACGGCATGGCAACAGCTCGCAGCGTGAGGCAGCCACATGTGTCGCCAGCGCGCAAAAGGCTCCGCTCCGGCACAGAGCGATCACCATCGCCACACACGCGCAGCCGGCGAACGGCTCAGCTGCGCAGCTATGCATCAATCCACAGCGGAGACGTGACTGCGACGTGAACGCTGTTTGCCACTAACCACTCCCTGTCGGGATGTCACAGCTGCGCCAATTCTAATGACCAGCGGTTGGAAGAAACGATGAGCTGCTTGTGGTAAACCCACACTTGGTAGCTGTGGCAGTTGGCTCTGCTGCTCGCCAAGATGACCGTGCGGAGCGAAGCCTGGAACAGGTTCTTGCACCGAAAAACGAGCTGGCAGGTTGCCTCGTCCAACAGGATGACGTCGTGAAGCAGAGCGTCGTAACGCCGCAGGTCCGGCTCCACGCACTCACTGCAATGCACTTCCGGGAACTTGTTGCTCGGCGAAAGGCTCGAGCTAAACTGCGTTTTGCCGACACACGATGGCCCTTCCAGCACCAAGAACTTGTACCTCATCCGGGTGGCCCGGAACAACGCCAGCCAAGCGTGCACAGCAGGAACGTGTCTGGAAGGCTTGCGGAGGGCAGCCACTCCTTGCTCCGCCAGAACCTTGCGGCTTTCCAACATTATGAGGTTCCGTTTCTTCTTCCACTTCTCCAAGGCAGGCAGAAGCCGCGGCAGGTTTTTAGCAGAGCGAACCAACTCCAGCCGCGCCATTTCGTACGTGATCTTGTTTGCCTGCACACGATTCATGATCCACTCACCACTGACCAGGTAATCCTTGAAAGGCGAAAGGCTCCCCCCGGAAAGAATCTGCCCTGTCTTCGGCCACTGCACGTAGTACAAACCTTGGCCGCTGTTGGCGCGACTCTTCTGTCCCCTGGCATGGCTGGACTTCTGCGTCGCGCTGCCGCACAGCATACGCGCCATGGATGACCGCGCCACCGACTTGCTCGTATATCTCAGGAAAGCGCGCGCGTGCACACGCACAGGGCCGCCCGCGCTGCACCGATCCAACCCGGCCTCCACTGCAGCTTCATACGTCTTGGTGCAATCTTCGAGACAGTGCGCGAGGTCTTGCACGTAATACATCCCGGAAACCATGGCAAGCATCAATTGCAGCGCTGCCTCAACAGCTCGCACTCGCTCGTCGCTGCGAAGCCGCTCGCACAATTCCTCGATGGCTAACACAGCGATAGCACCGACCGCGGCAACCGTGAAGTGGCCCCACTCTCCGTTCCAAGTCAGCAACACACAAAGAGTCCCTTTCAGAAGCCACTTTTCCCTGCACGGCGCGGGCTTCTCGACAACGGCTTCCACTTGAAAGGAGGCCAAAAGCCACGACTTCAACTCGCCATCTGCGTGGCCGTCTTCCCGCGGCCAGTCTTGTACTGCTTGCACGCGCGAGTCGTGCCTCATACTTCGCAACGCACCAAGCCTGTACCGGCTCAGGGCTCCTGAATCATCCCTCTGGGCTCGCGCGGCTTCACGCAGGCTGCTTGCTTTTCGGCGCAGGAGATGACCGTAGCAGCGCGCGTACATGGATCGGTTCTCTGTGTCAGCTGCGCCACTGTCGGGCACGTCCACGCGCAGCACCTCGGCGTCGTCCCACGGAGGCCGCTGCTTCCCGACCATCCGCCGGTGCGTCGGCGGCTGCAAAGTGTCTTGCAACACCGAAAGCTCCAGCCTGACAGGCGTTGCTGTGTCGCCGCCAACTACATCGCCACCACAATCTCCAGCTTGGCGAGCAGCGTCGTCGGCTTGGCCGGTAGACGCTGCGGAGGCGCTCCGCTCGCGCCACACGCGCAGCTGCAGTGGCGCCCTCAAGTCGTAGGCAAACGGCCCTGCGGTGCTCGCCCGGCTCGGGCGCTCCTCCACCGAGGCTCGCGCTTTCTGGACGCTGCTTCCATCCGCCAGGCGTGCCCACGCCGACGCGGCTTGCGCCGCTCCCGATGAAGCCATCGTGGTAAGAGCACGCTGTGGATTGCCTGCAGTGCGCAAACGCGCACACACGCATTGGTTTGATCCTGGGCATGCATCGATGAACAAGTTGACTTGCGTACTTTCGCATTCCGTGGAAGTTGCTGCATGCATGTACGATATGCATATATGCTAGAACATGGCACACACACTACATTCGTATCATACACAATACATATACATATAGTATCAAAAATATATCATACCATTTAATATGATCCGCTAACGTTTTTTTATGAACTCATAAAAACCATACAGGCGGTTTAGGGTTTGTGTTTCCTCGGGCGTGGGGTCGTTGCCATTAAAAACATGAAAACCCTTGTACATGGTGGGCCATTGGCATTGGAATACGAGTGTTTAACCATGATAAGCACGTTTGTGCATTTCGCTGAGGTAAAAACACCGTTTTGCAAAAAAGTTGACCCAAAGTTGTCCCCTTCTGTCGAATGCTCTAGGCGAAATCGAGGGTCAACTTTTTCGGGAACCTTTTGATGTTTAATATTAAACACGGAGAAGGTTCCCAAAAAAGTTGACCCTCGATTTCGCCTAGAGCATTCGACAGAAGGGGACAACTTTGGGTCAAC
>RGDT01000326.1 GCA_009918525.1 Planctomycetia bacterium | reverse complement strand
GCAGGTCGGAACTTACCCGACAAGGAACTTCGCTACCTTAGGACCGTCATAGTTACGGCCGCCGTTTACCGGGGCTTCGGTTGCTGGCTTCACCTTGCGGCTAACCCTCTCCCTTAACCTACCGGCACCGGGCAGGCGTCAGTCTGTATACTTCCACTTGCGTGTTCGCACAGACCTGTGTTTTTAGTAAACAGTCGCCAGATCCATTTCTCTGCGGCCTCTACGGGCTTTAACACCCACGGAGGCACCCCTTTTCCCGAAGTTACGGGGTTAATTTGCCGAGTTCCTTCACCAGCGTTCTCTCGAGCGCCTGAGAATATTCATCTCGCCTACCTGTGTCGGTTTTAGTACGGTCGCTGGTTTGTCCAGCGTCGGCTTTTCTCGACTGCCTTTCCAGGGACTTCGGAAACGTATGCGTCCTCGTCTTGCGAACGGCCACATCTAGTGGGCCGATCCCTTTCCAGTCAGCGTCCTGACGCTTTCAACCTCTCCAGACGGTCCGGGACTATTAACCCGGTGGCCATCGTCTACGCCTTTCGGCCTCGACTTAGGGGCCGACTAACCCTGGGCGGATTTACCTTCCCCAGGAAACCTTAGGCTTTCGGCGAACGGGATTCTCACCCGTTTTATCGTTACTCGTTCCGGCATGATCACTCGTGTCTCGTCCACGGGCCGTCACCGTCCCGCTTCTCTCTACCACACGACGCTCTCCTACCGCTCATTACTGAGCCCGCTGCTTCGGTATCACGCTTAGTCCCGTTCATTATCGGCGCAGGATTCCTCGACCAGTAAGCTATTACGCACTTTTGAAATGGTGGCTGCTTCTAAGCCAACATCCTGGCTGTCACTGGAATCCAACTTCCTTTCGCACTGAGCGTCATTTAGGGACCTTAGCAGGCGGTCTGGGTTGTTCCCCTCTCGACGACGGAGCTTATCCCCCGCCGTCTAGCTGCCGGAGCTTGTACACGAGTATTCGGAGTTTGGTTCGGATGGGTAGCCGGGTAGGCCCCCATTCCGATTCAGTCGCTCTACCCCTCGTGCCAACTACCCCGACGTTAACCCTAAAGTTATTTCGGAGAGAACGAGCTATCTCCACGTTTGATGATACTTTCAATCCTCCACACAGGTCATCCCCTAGTTTTTCAACACTAGTGAGTTCGGACCCGTGGTTTCGCGTCTACCGCCCCCAACTTCTCGCCCTGTTCAGACTCGCTTTCGCTTCGGCTCCGCCGCGGAACGGCTTAACCTTGCTGGTGACGGTAAGTCGCCGGATCATTATGCAAAAGGCACCCCATCACCCTGGATTGCTCCGTAGGGCTTTGAGCGCTTGTAGGCATGTGGTTTCAGGTTCACTATCCTCCCCTTGTCGGGGTTCTTCCCATCTTTCGCTCGCGCTACTGGTTCGCTATCGGTCGTCAGGGAGTATTTAGCCTTGCGGGATGGGCCCCGCGGATTCAGCCCGGCTTTCACGTGTCCGGACCTACTCAGGTGCCAGGCGATCTCTTTCCAGTTTCGTCTACGGGGCTTTCACCCTCTTTGGCGGCTCATTCCAGAGCCTTCGACTACCTTCCAGAAATCATAAGCCTGGTCCTACAACCCCTCGGGGACGAGTCCCTGAGGTTTGGGCTGTTCCGCTTTCGCTCGCCGCTACTAACGGAATCGAGGTTTCTTTCTCTTCCTCCAGGTACTGAGATGTTTCAGTTCCCTGGGTTCGCCGCAAACACCTATGGATTCAGTGCCTGCCGATTCGGGGACCCCGGCCTCAACGCCCGTTTGACGGCTCCGCCGGGATTTTCGCAGTCTTCCACGCCCTTCTTCGCCTCCTGACGCCTAGACATCCCCCACACGCCCTTATTAGCTTGGCCGCATTGATCTCCGCCCCGTCTGCCAACGGGCCGTCGATCTTCACTTCAAGCTTTTGGGTCTTGTCGATGATCCTTATTCTCTAGGCTCGATTCACTTACGCACTCTTTTGAGAAACACTTTCAGTATTCATCGCTCGGCCTTTCGGCCTTACAACTCATACCGATCGTCGTTGCTTTGCAACTTCTTACCGCTACCGCATTGTCAAAGATCAAACAGTACTTCACGCACTGCCACGTTTTCGCACGATTCAAAGGTTTGTTGACCTTTACAATCGTACTGCACGGGAAGTGGCCCACGCCGATTATCTTCCATCTGGAAGATGGGAAGTGAACCACTTCTCATCCAGTACGAACAGCTAAGTCAATGGCTTACTTGCTGTTACATCGACCATCTTAGATGCTTCTTGGCTCCCTGTCAACCTCCTTGTGTGCTTTTTCTGTTCTTTTCTTTCTGTCTGTTCGCAGGGTGGAGATGAGGGGGATCGAACCCCTGGCCTCATGCTTGCAAAGCACGCGCTCTCCCAGCTGAGCTACATCCCCAGACCGCGTCTTCTCTTCCACCGCGGCAGTGGGCGTACTTGGATTCGAACCAAGGACCTCAGCTTTATCAGAGCTGCGCTCTAGCCAACTGAGCTATACGCCCGATCTTCCCACTAAACCAAAACAAAAAAGCCAAACCTTTCGGCCTGGCTCGATCGACTTTTTATTGCCAACCGAGCATTAACTCTTAATTGTATTGGTTACTTCTCGCATTCCACTCACTCCATTGATCACTCTAAGCATTGGAGATTATAGGGCCACTTTACGAGCTGTCAACCATTTTTCCCGAATTCACTTCGTTTGCTACAATCACTGTCTCTGGAGAATTGCAAATGCTCAGGATCTTTATCGTCTCCTTGGTGCTGACAACTTCATCTCGGGCGGGCATTTATTTCGGAGATGCCGCTCCACCTGTACCTCGTCTCTCCGCAATTCGCTCCGATATTCTTCAATCGCGTGCTGCTGCCGCTGTTCCTACCGGACCGCTCGATCCCGATTCCCCTCGGGCACGGTTTCAGTCCTTGGCTCGTCGCCTCGAAATTGCTCAAGACTTCGGTCCCTTCTCCACTTCGGACCTTGTCTCGCTTTCTGCTTGTTATCTATATCTCGGTCGTCCGACGGATGCCATTCGCCTCCTTCAACGGGGCGATCGCACTCATTTCCTCGTCAGGGCAAATCTGGCTACGGCTTATTTTCTCATCGGGCATTACGATCTTGCACATCGCTACCAATCGCAGCTTCTACGCGATTGGCCCCAGGTGGCGGCTTCTTGGTCGAGTGATGATCTGGTTCGTTGTCGCGTAGCTGAGCGAGCGTTTGAACGACTTATTGTACATCGGGCCGACGAAATGCGACGTGGAGTCAATCGCGATTTACCGCTCGATCCGATCTTTCCCGGTTTCGTTGTTGAGTCGCCCGACGGCGATTATGAAGCAGGCGTACTCTCACCCACCGTGCGCGATCGGCTCCCCTCCGATGCTGCTTTAACCTTGCTACAACTGTTGCTGTGGCTTCCGGCCGACCAGCGATTGTACTGGCAAATGGGCGAAATGCTTGCCGCGTTAGGGCAGGTCGAACTTGGATCGGTGTTTCTGGAAGACCTCGTCAACGCTGGACTTGATTTCAAGGGGTTGCGGCGACATCGCAAGGTGCTCAAAGAAGCAGCAGAGGCGTTGCGGATACTTAAGCTCGCTCCCAATGCAGTTTTTCTACGCGGTAGTATCGTGTTGGTCGGTCCATCGGCACTGCCACCAGGAATCTCGGGCCATGTTTGGGCCGGTTCGGCGTTTACCGCACCGATTGTAGTGAACGCTTTCCAGCGGGATGAGGACGCGGCGCCAACAACAGTGCTGGTCGAGTCTGTACCATCCCCAACGCTCCCGTTCAACTGGAGACATATCGCGGTTAGCTTCGCGTTTGGGTTTCTCGTTGCCGCACTTCTGGGATTCCAGCTACAGGAGTGGCGGAGGCGTGCGGCGTTGGGGCGACAAGTCCAAGAATCAAATTCCTAATCTTGGGCTAGTTATGCACGCAAATGCTCAAACGGGACTGAGGGGCGTTCCCCGTCACTCAATCGGTGCTTGGAGCCAGTGCCAGTTATCACCCGTGTAAAGGACCAGGAACGCCCAGCGGGACTCAGA
>RGDT01000325.1 GCA_009918525.1 Planctomycetia bacterium | reverse complement strand
GGTTCCAGCCTGGCGCATGCGGGTCTATCGGTCCTTTAACTCCCGCGTGAGAGAGTGTTTGGCATTCTGGACTAAAATGTATGACGTCCACCATTGCAAAATCGATGTCATCGCCACAGTATTGACGTAGTAGTTTTTGAAGTCGTGGCTCATCCCAGTCCTCGGTGGTGGTCGACTGATAGTAGCGAACTCGGGGCCGCAGATGTAGAGGGATCTGCGGCCAGAACTCTATCGGGTCCATGATGTCGATGCACAGCCCAATGCCTGAGGGGTTGGCATCGAGCCAATCGCATGTCATCGTGGCGCTGCCGGCTCCAATCTCGACGAAGTACTTGACTGGAGGTGGCGGCAGTTTGACGGTGGTGGGCGATGTCATCGACTGCGATTTCTGCTTCTTCAGCTTCCTCGGCTCGTCGTCCGACGGTTGTCGACTGGAAGAAGATCGAGTCATCATGGTGCAAACGTCAAGCAAGTCTTGATTGACCATCTCGTCGTCGTCGGAGTCGCATTCCCGCATGCAGAACTCCTTCTCCGCCGGCGTGAGGTCATTCAGCGCAATTTCAGCGATGTCCGGGTAGTGTAGCAGGCCGATGGACGCCATTTTTCCGTAGGTGTCGAAGATGTACTTGTCCAGGGCTTCTTGAACGACGTACGCCCAGTTAATGTACTTCGACTCGTCGTCGGCCTGCACTCCACTGACGGAGCGATTCTCGTCGCTGGCGTAGTGAACCTGATGTGCGGCAGTCGCAGGGGCATGCACCGCGTAGGTGACTCGCTGGCGCAGCGTTGCCCCGAGCGTCAGATCCGTTGATGTAGTTCGACTGCATATAAGCACGTGTGGGTCGTTGACTGCGATGTCGCGCATCAGTTCCTTGAAGTTGTCCAAGACTGAGCTGTTCGTCATGTCCTCGATAAACAAAATGTCGATGTCTTGCAAGGTGCGATATTTATCCTCGAGACTCAGCACCAGCGTTTGACGTGTGATCTCCTGAAAACCACTGTCGGTGCACACATGCAGGCGCGACATTTGTGGTATCGGACACATCTCGTAGATGGAGGACGCGTTCGCCGATGTAAATAGAAAGACATTGGCGTCAGGGTTGAGAGTCATGAGCAGTAGAGCAAGTAACGGAAGCGTGTTGGACAAGATGACAATGGAGAGGCCTTGGACACGATGCACAAGAGCGGATCGATCCTTGACCGCTGGGACCGACTTGTCGCTGGCCTCGGACTCGGCGATTGTTCGCTTCGTCGAGATCTTGTTGATGTTCTTGTCCTCGGTCTTCGAGTTCATGTCAGTCGTATCCGACTGGAACTGTCCCTGGACGACTTGCTCCAGGTCGGTCGGCTGAAACTGAAGCGGGTGCTGCGTTGCTGGCTCGGGCTCATCTCGGAAGTTCTTGACTGCACCTAACTGTTGCAGTTGAGCTACCTGAAAAGAACGACTTCGCAGTGACTGCCGTCGTTCTTCAGGCATGGTCTCGATGTAGCCGTTCATCTCAGCGTACATCGCTGTAATCCGATCGGCTCGTTCGTCGGTGCGATCGTCGATGTTCGCATAGTGAAGAACCGAGAGAGCTTCGATGCCGTGTTGCAGTGTGCGAATAGCCTGCGCATCGTCACCGTCGTACAAGGTGTCGCTAGCGTCGAATTGACCAAGAATCGGTCCATCAGGCAGTTCTCGACCATTGCCAAACACCGTAGCGATGTAGGTGCTGTCCGATCGAGGCCGACTTGACAGTCGTTCGAAGTTCTGCAAAGCTGCTTTGTAGGATGCCTCGATCGTCGTGGGTGCATAGCTCGCTGACTGATTGAAGACCTTGTTGACCGTCTTCAACTGCTGGTCCCATGCGTCGAGCTGCGACGGTGTCATCGATGCGGAGTTGTCGCCCGTCAGCAAGCTGGCGTAGTAGAGATCGTCGATCTCGTGCAGTGGGACAGCCCCACCAGATGGCGACATGAGCATGCTGACATTGCCGGTGAAAGTGTGAGTTGTCGTGCTCAAACCTTGCGTCGTTTGGACCACCTGTTGGATTGTGGTCTTCTGGCAGGTGCCGTACATCAAAGAGCCGCCTGCCTTCGCGATCTGATTCGCCGAAAGGATGCAGATGTCGTCGTCCGTGTCGGCGATGTAGGCGTGGATGACTGTCACGACCGGTTGACCGTCGGTGCCAAGTGCCGGCAGTGCTGCGTACGCCGTCCCGATGATGTTGACTTTGCGTGACTGCGTACCGTCGAAGCTGCCTAACTTCGGCAGCAGAGCATCATCAGGGTAGGTGATGTCGGTCACCAAGTATTTGAGGTACTTCTTGGACAGTAGCGCGATGGCAGCGCCCGAGTCCGTTAGTATGCGTAGAACGTTCGCCGTCCACGGAGTTAGTTGATGGAGGCGGAGAACTTTCTGCAAGAAGATGTGGTCGTCGTCAGCTCTGCCGTTCCGACGTTGGGCTGAATGTCGCTCACGTTTCTGTTGCTGCTCCTGCAGTACGTTGAACTGTTTGATCAGGAGTTGTTCCAGACCGTCTCGCTGAGGAGTTTGAGAACGTTCACGACTCGAGGACCGCGGGCTCGCTGGAGTTCGCTTGGTGTTCGGCACCTCCTGACTGGAATTGCCCTTTGAACCAGCTGTATCCTTGTTCGACGCCGACGGTCTGTCGTACTGCCCGTGTTGCACAGCGTTGACAGACAGAGCGTCGGTGCCATGTCGTCGATCGTGGGTTGACGGAGTTCTTGATCGACTGCGACTGCGAGCTTGGTCATCGTGTCGTCGATGATCTCCTGAGCTAGGTTGCAGATGACGCGAGTCATTTGGATTGCGATACGGACTTCTCGAGCGACTCGAGTCATCGTGTCTCGTGCGTTGGCGATACCGTTCATGATCGTCGTGTCGACGGTTCGCGTCCCGATCGCGCTGCCGATGACGATCTCGGCTGGCATCACGATGCCGCTCACGGCTGTGGTCGCCGTCTCGATCACGACTGTGGTCACGACGTTGGTCTCTGTCGCGACTGCCACTGCGACCACGTGGGTAGTCGCCGTCTCGTCGATGCTGTCGGCTGCTGTACCTATCGTACTGTCCGCGATCTCGAGAGGAGCTCCGAGAACGATCTCGCGCTGTGTGACCGAAGTCGGCGCTGAAAGGTGGCCGCTCTCGTGATGACCCGCGCAAACGGTCGACAGAGCCATGGCGTCGATTACCGTGACCATGAGGACCTGGCGTGAGTTCACGATGAATTCGACCGTCTCGCTGATATGTTCCAATGGATCCCGTTGGCCCACCGATGATGACGTTGCTGACGGTCATGAACGATGTTGACCGTCCACTTGTCGGCTTTCCAACGTTGCTCATGTGGGTCAACTCGTGCAAAGTCTTCCACTTAGTGTTCAAGGACTGTGCCCCGGTGGCCTTGTCGGATCCGACCTCGATGTGTTCCATCCAATCGACAGCCGGATGGTACTCCCTGGGGATGATCTTTTTCAGGTGCTCCCATCTTGCTTGATCATCACTAAAGCGATCGGTGCGATTGACAAGTCGCCAGCCCGTTTCCCGTAGCTTAAAGGCGTGTTGAAGTTCTTTTACTGGCTTGTACGGGAGCGGGCTGTCGAGATCAACAATAGCTTGCTGTCGACGTTGTTCAGCCCGACTTGCAGTTTCGTGGTTGAGGAACAGAAGGTGCAGTAGGCTGGGAATTGTGTTAATCGTGCTGTCATCGCCTAGCGTGCCAGTGGTCCCCGAAGTCGAATCTCTGAGTTCTGCTTGGACGTCGGGATGCATGTACCGTTTGAGGAATTGTCCGAGCACATCGACTGCGGTGAAGACTTGGTCACATGTGGCGAAGACGATCTCGACCTGCGCGGTCTTGCGAAGGTAAACGTCGACATAGATCGTCAGATGTGTGAACTTCTGCAAGAGCTCCGTCGTCTTGACACTTGAAGCATCGAGTTTGAGTCGCCGGAGTTGTGTAGCGGACATGGAGTTGCTGTCCAATACATAGATGCAGTTCCCACAGAGTATCGCTAGAATCAAGGTGAGCAAGCGTGCCTCTTCCAGAACGATGAGCAGTTGCTGAATTTGCTGGT
>RGDT01000324.1 GCA_009918525.1 Planctomycetia bacterium | reverse complement strand
CTGTTGCTGGGGGTAGCGCGGATCGTTTAGCAACTGGTCGATCAGTTTTTCGCGTTTATTGGGGTTTTTGTTGGCGAGGAAATCAACCGTTTGATCGTAAGTGGGAATCACACCGACAAGGTCCAGATAGATACGTCTGAGGAATACCGAATCCGATGACCGTTTGGGTGGAGTTAGTTTTTGGCTCTCCCAACCAGCCTTAACTTCGCGGTCGATGACTTGGCGGAACTCCTCGGGTTGATTTTTAGAGGTGCCTTGCCCTAACGCGAATGCGATGGGTAGTGTTGCAAAAGTAACGATCAGCACGACCACCCGAAGATAGCCCAGAAATGGAATCGGCAAGAAGAGGACAGGAGTTCGCAAACAACCGTGCAACGGGTTGGAACCGTTTGACACATCAGATCGCGGGGCGGCGGATCGCTGGTGAGGCATCTGGCTTTGTAGATTAAAGGCAGATGATACTTCGTGTGTCATCATATGATTCCAAGCCGAATAATTGCTACATCGTTCGCGGCATACCAATCTTATGATACCACATCATTTGGCGTTTTTGATCACGAATTCTACCAATTCCTCGCACTCGAAAAAGCCCCGCCAGAAGTTATGGCCTTGGCCTTTGGGAACAATTAAACGCATGGAGCCGCCCAGCTCGCGATAGCGTTTCTCGACCGCCGCGGAGTTGGTTTCAAGCGGTACGATTTTGTCCACATCACCGTGGATCGAGAACAGTGGCACCTTGGCTTTTGCAAGCGGGGCGAGTCGATATACCGGGTTGTGCTTTTCGAGCTGTTTTTCCAGCTCTGCCAGCGTCAGTCCATAGTGTTTGGCCGCGTTACCGAGCCCAGGATAACTTCGCAGGTCACAAACGGGATAAATGCAGGCGATGCACGAGACTTGCTCGGGATGCTCCGCTGCCCAATTAAAGGCGAACAATCCGCCACGACTCCGAGCGAGCAGAGCAGGCTTTGACGAAAACCGCCGGTTCTTCACGAGTTCGGCATGTAGTTTCGCGAACAGTTCCCGACTCCGTGGGTTACCGGAACAATCACCTGCGTCAATTCCTGCGATTGCGATTCCCGCCGCCAGGAACCGCTCGAACATCCAGTCCTCGCTCTTGCCGGGAAGTCCACCACCAAGCAGGCAAGGAGTATAACCCATCCAACGGATAGGTTTGTCCGAATCCGGATTCCCTGGCAGGATTACAAACGCCCTCTGGCCGGCTACTTCAAAAAATTCCATCTGCTGTGTCGGCGTTTTTGTCGGCGTTGACAGAGTTGGCTTCCCCTTGCCGCCATGTGGGTAGTTGGAAACCGTTTCCCATGCGATTTTTTGGAGAATTGAATTTTGCTCCGTGCTGATCCCCTTGTCGATCGGAATAACAAGTCCCACGGGCGACTTGTGATACAGAGCAGCAAAGGTGCAGTAATCTTGCAACAATCCACCGAGCCGCCCCTGGTGCGGCATGTCGTCGTCAAAAAGTTCTGACTGTTTCTTTACGCCGGGAAATGTCCCTTCCACAACCATCGTTCTCAACTTCACGAAGGCGTCACCCACCGGGACGATTGTCACGACTCGCCGGCCGAGTTTCTTGTTGATTGCCTCAACCTTGGCCTCTATGGGCTTTCGCGCCTTATCGAGAGCGACCTGGAGGTCAGCTATTCTCACTGCATCGCGGGCCGGACCGTTCTTGGCAATTCGCAGGCCGTCGTGGACCATCCACCCTGCCTGCCACACGACGCGGAAGTCCTTGTTATGCTTGATCCCAAATTCCGCGATCTCCTCGGCATTGTCGATTTCGTGCCAACTGGAGTGCGAGTAGGTGAACACGTCGATTTTTCCCGCCTCCAGCTTTGCCTTGAGCGTAACGCACTGCCGATTATCTGTTCTCTTACCATTCAACCCACCTGCGAGGTAGATCGGGACCGACTTACCGTCGATTACCTCAGCATGGGGATAATTCATTCCACCTTTAATTCCTACAACGGCTTCCATCGCCCTTAGTCGAATCGGGCTGTAACTCCAGCTATTCCCCGCGTTTTGAATGCGCAACCCGACAGGTATTTGGACTTGAGTTTTCGTAAGTGGAGAAGGCATAGTCCCTTCTTCAGCCCCTAAGAGACGACTGTCGTAAGCCAACGCACCAATACTCAGAAACCCGGCGAGGGTCACTGCCTGCTGTAAGCGAGACATCATCAATCTCCGCACTACGTTCGTACTGGGTTCAAGCCAAAATCTTAGCGAGCGGGCCAGCCGTGTCCATGTCCTTAAATGCGAGGTCGTGTTCGCCGAAGGTCTTGCGTCCGTCACCAGCCGCAGGTAGTAGGGCCATGTAGAAGTTTGCCATCGTTGAATGCCCTACTACCTTGTATTAATCAAATTGTAGAAAACGCTCAGAAGTCTTAAGTCACCCACTCAGATTACCTACAAGAGTCATGGGCCATTGCATTCCCATTCCGTGATGCTCCTCGGCTGAGTCGCTCATCCAGACAATCAGCGTGTTGTCGAGCACGGTGCCGTCACCTTCCTAATCGACTCTAGACGCTTCGCCAAATCAACGACCCGTTCGGCGTGGTACTTGCGGATCGGCACGGCCGACTTGTCGCGTTTCGGGTCATCTGGGTGGGTATGGCCGATGTCGTGCCCGTTTACGGTGACTCTGAGTGCCTTCCGCGTTTTTTACTCGTCTGGTCCGCAGGCAGCGTCCAGCACAACGACACGGGTCAGCCCCGACGCCAGAGCCGACACGGCTAGGGCGCAGTGAGCCTCGAGGCGGTCGGTCGTCCGGTTGCTGTCGAACTTGTCGATGGCAGGCAGGTTGGCCATCAATCGGTCTTAAATGTCGTTGACTTTCTCTTGGCGATTTCGCATTTGCTCGAACGTGTCGAGGTACAAATCCAGTTTGTCGCGGTCCATCTCCGTCAACTCGTTTCGCACGCGGCGAATATCATCGCGTGCCCAGTGCAGTAGCTTGTTCCGCGCCCTGAATGCTTTGCCAGCGTTCCACTGGGCCACGCTGCCAAAAAGCGAGCGGGACGCAATATCCGGCTGATAGACGATAGGGAGCGGACGCTTGGGCGAGACGACCGACACCGAGTTGGTGAAGACCATTTCCGAGTTGGCGTAAACACCTAGACCAACGACAGGAATGATGCACAGCAGCGACGCGGCCAAAGCGTGATCGAATGTTTGATACCGCTGGTCCGTAAAACTACCGTTGGCCCCTTGGCTTCGAGCGTTGTAACACCCCAGCGCTCCATGGCTCGCCCTATGGTTCGGGTTGCTCTGCACGCTTGACAATCCTAGGACAATCGACATCCGACTCTTGAGCGCGGCCAAAGACTCAATCGCTTCAGGTAACTCCTGGTTAGCCAGCGGCAGATCCATGAGCTTGTCTAAAGCTTTGCCCCCAAGCTTTGCGAGTTTCTTAGGACGGAGATGGTAATCCCACATGCCGCTATTTTCGAATACGAAGATGAATCGGGGTGAGATGCTGCTTTGGCAGGGTTAGTAATGGCTGAATTCCGATGGTTTCAGATATCCCCAATGAACATGGGCATCTTGTCTATCGCTGAATTATTGAATTGTGAGCATTAATGCCCCTGACACAGATAATTCAGACACGATTTTGCTCGTCAACGACAATCAAATTGGAATGGATACTTGGGAAACAGAAGCCACTAACCCCTTCGCGCTGACTAGATACAGGGGGGAAGGAGAACGGGGATTCCGATCTCCTCCCAAGAATCGCAATTCTCCGTGGTGGTGTATTCAGGAACCAGCGGTCTTTTATCGACCGCTATTCGCCTCGACATTAACGATTGATACCTTCGGCATCGAAGCATCCATCAGAATAGCCTTGCTCGACTGTGCCCGTCCCACGTTGCCGGCCAGATCGCTGGCTTCAGCCCGCAGAAAAACACGTGGCGGAATGTTGGCTGGAACCTTCCACATGTAACTGCCCGTGGCACTCATGTTTGCCGCCAGGACCGTCCAAGGACCATCTTCCGATTCCGCGTAGGATAAAGTGACGGGATTACGGCCGAGGTTTTTGTCCGAGGCATTCCACTTAATGGAAACCTC
>RGDT01000323.1 GCA_009918525.1 Planctomycetia bacterium | reverse complement strand
GATCGGGGCGTTGACACACCCCGCTCGCCTGATCGACGACTAGATTGCTACGTCCTAAAGTAACGGATATGCTCTTCCCACGTTATCGCGACTCTCGTGGCGATCGGGGCGGAGTGCCTTCGGGCCAATCGTCAGATGAGTATTCCTTCACAAGGCTCGCCCGCCACCGCTTCACCCTCCCGCCGACTAGCCCAAGGGGCGGGGATCATCATCGTCAGCAGTGTCATGTTTTCTTTCATCTCCTACTGGCGAACCGCTGCTATCGTCCTCTGTGACCTCGCCAGCACCTCCTACTACATCGGCGGTATCGTCGAACAAGCAATCGGCCCGGCCGCCCCCTGGTTCATCCTGGCCGTCCTCCTCTTGGCCTTTGCCGTCGGTCTTGTCTACATCGAGTCTTGCTCCATGTTCGTCCGTGGCGGCGTCTATCGCGTTGTCCGTGAAGCCTTGGGGTCAACCGCCGCTAAACTCGCCGTCTCCGCCCTTATCTTCGACTACATCCTTACCGGCCCCATCAGCACCGTCTCCGCCGGGCAATATGTCATCGGCCTCATCCTCGATACCGTTCGCGAATTTCAACTCGCGGACGTTCCCGAGGCCGGTCGCGCCGTCATCCGCCGTTGGGGTTCCGTCGCAATCGCTTGCGGCGTGACCTGGTTTTTCTATCGCCAAAACGTCCGAGGTATCCACGAATCGTCAGAACGCGCTCTCCAAATCATGAAGCTCACCGCCCTGATGGGCGTCATCATGATTGTTTGGTGCCTGATCACCTTGGCTTTGCGTCC
Source organism: Planctomycetia bacterium (assembly GCA_009918525.1). GTDB lineage: Bacteria > Planctomycetota > Planctomycetia > Gemmatales > Gemmataceae > RGDT01. The sequence continues at coordinate 3,323 of RGDT01000323.1, read as the reverse complement.
GGCCGACCGCATCAACACCGTACCGCTCGCTCCCGATCTACAACTCAAAACCGACGCCGACGGACGGCCCCAGATCGACCCCGTGACCGGTCATCAGTCCGATCCGTTGGGTTTTATGGAACGCGTCTTCCCTCACGACTGGGTTACGGCCATCCGCACGCCGATTCGCTGGCTTAGTCTCGTGGGGGCTGTCGGCATCCTGATCGCCTTCGGACATTCGGTCTTGGCCATGAGCGGGCTGGAAACCCTGGCTCAAGTTTATCGCGAGGTTGAATCTCCCAAGCTGCCCAACTTCAAAAAGGCGGCGTTCATTGTCTTCACCTTCGCCCTGGTGCTGACCGGTACTATCTCTTTTATGGCCGTCCTACTCATCCCCAACGATGTCCGAATGAAGGAATATTCGGAAAATCTCATCGGTGGTTTGGCGATGAACATGGCAGGCCCGACCCCCGTCAAGCTGCTACTCAATGCCTTCGTGACGATCGTCGGGTTTTTGCTGCTCTCCGGCGCGTGCAACACCGCTATCATCGGAGCCAACGGCGTTCTCAACCGTGTGGCCGAGGATGGTATTCTGCCGGAATGGTTGAGACAGCCGCATCCGCGTTACGGCACAACTTATCGTGTGTTGTTCATGGTGTTTGTCTGCCAGATATTAACGATTATCGCCAGTCAGGGTGAAACGCTGGTGCTTGGCGAAGCCTACGCCTTCGGCGTCGTGTGGAGCTTCGTCTTTCAGGCGGTCGCGATGGTGGTTCTGCGATTCCGCGACACTCGGCCCCGCGGCTTCAAGGTGCCGCTCAACATTCCACTTGGCAAGACGGAATTGCCCCTAGGTCTGGGTTTGATCCTAGTGGTTTTGCTGGCCTGTGCGGTGTTGAATTTTCTGACGAAAGAGGTCGCGACGGTCGGCGGGTTGATCTTCAGTGCGGTGTTCTTCGTCATGTTCACCATCACGGAACGGATACAAGCTCACCAACATAAAGGGCAAGATCACCAGCACGTCGAGCTTTTTAACCGCCAGACCGCCTTCGAGGTGACGGCTACCGCTTTGGGACTGAGCGGAACCTATCGGAAGTTGGTGTCGATCCGTTCGACGCAAAATCTATTTATGCTCGAAAAGGCATTGGCCGAAACCGACCCCGAGACGACCGATGTCGTGGTGATGACAGCGAAGGTCGTTCCGCCGGGCGATTTGGGAGCGTCGAGTACCGCCGATCAAGCGGAGATCGACCCTTACGACCAACAGTTGATGACCGCCGTCGTCGAGCGAGCGGAAAAAGCCGGGAAAGAAGTTACGCCGCTGATTGTGCCAACGAATAACCCGCTGCACGCGGTGTTGAAAACCGCGAAAGACATTCAGGCTCATGAGCTGATCATGGGGGCGAGCAACAAGTACACGGCCGACGAGCAGCTCGAACAGATAGCGTTTTTCTGGATCAGCTTGCACGAAGGAAACCCGGTCCCGTTGACGGTGCGTATTCTATCGCGGGAACGAGATATGTATCTGGATCTAGCCGGGGGGAACCGTATCCCCAAGATCAGCGAGCGACGCGCCCGTTCGGTGGCCGAACTGAGGGCGGCAGGGATCGGCGTCGATCGCGTTCTGGTGCTGCATGATGGTAGCTCCGTTAGTAGTGATTTGTTTCAGGCCGTCTTAACCATGCTTGCCGAAGAGGTGGTGCTGGGGCTGGCTTCTGTTGAGGTTGCGGCAGATGAAACGCCGTCGTTAATTCATCAAGACGAAGAACGTGCCAAACAAATCGACCGTCCGTTGCGTCGGCACCCTTTGAAGACCGGTGATGGCCCCGAGGTAGTGGAGTTGGCCAAACAGGAAGCATATGATCTGATCATTTTGCCGCTTCCTACGGAATCGTCGGCCGATCCGCTGGGGCATCTGGACCCGACCGGAGCTTATATCGTTCGGAATGCCCATTGCAGGGTAATGTTGGTGACGGCCCCCGTCATCCCCCATGAGGTGGTGGATACGACGCCGTCGGCGCGGCCGTGAACTAGGGCGAGCGACGGCAGCTCCACAGAGCAGGAAGCGTAAGCGACGGGCAATAGCCTAGCGCCGTCGTATCGTTTCCGGCTCTGTGGGAATCGCGGATAAACCAACCTTACTCCCGGAGTCAAAACATGGCGAATCACACCCTTATAGTGACCTCCTTGCGATTTGGTCCTCGCATCGAGGAAGACTTGAAGCAACTACGCAAAAACTGGTTCTATTTCGTGTTATTTGGCGGGCTTTTGATCTCCCTGGGCCTGGCGGCTCTGGTGTACTCGGCTGCGTTCACAATTGCCAGCATCGAAGTGTTCGGGTTTTTTATGGTTGTTAGCGGTGTGCTTCTGATAAGTGGCTCATTCTTGACCGGCGACTGGGGCGGTTTCTTCCTGACTCTCCTCTGCGGGGTGTTGCAACTGATCACCGGCTTCATCTGCATAAGACACCCGGAGAAAGCCGCGATCGTGTACACCCTATTGTTGGCGATAATGCTCGTAGTGGGCGGCGTCGTGCGAATCGTGGCATCGTTGTCGGGACGATTCCGCGCCTGGGGACTCGTCTTGCTCAACGGAGTCGTCGCACTGATTCTCGGGCTGTCCATCTGGGCCGAGATGCCGTTCTCCGGCTTATGGGTGATCGGTACGTTTCTGGGGATTGACCTGATCTTAACGGGCGGTACCTTGATCGGGCTAGGGATTGAATCGCGAAAACTAGTGAGTTGAAGTCAATCATCCATTCGTGCGGCAGAGAGTTTAGCGCGATCAGACCACCTTCGCGTCCGTATCATAGTCGTATCCTGCTACCCACTATCGGACCTGCGAAGTTATGGCACGCTATCTTGTTGGAATCGACCTCGGCACCACGAATAGCGCGCTGGCGTACGTCGATCTCGACCGTACGCCACGCGGCACTCCACGTGTCAACCTACAACCTTTTGCTGTACCGCAACTGGTCGCACCGGGTGAGATGAGCGAACGAGCTTTGTTGCCGTCGTTTCTCTATCTGCCCGGTGCGATCGATCTACCGCCCGGTTCGCTGGCTCTACCCTGGGACGCGGACGACAAACCGGCGAGCGCAACTCGTCCTTATGTCGTGGGCGAATTCGCGCGGAACCACGGTGGGAAAATTCCCGGGCGACTCGTGACTTCGGCTAAATCGTGGTTGTGTCATCCGGGGGTAGATCGCACTTCGTCGCTCGTTCCCTGGAGTGCGCCGCCGGACGTGCAACGGCTTTCGCCCGTCGAAGCCTCCGTGCGTTATCTAAGGCATTTTGTCGAAGCGTGGAACCATCTGATCGCGCGGGGCCAGGAGGAATTTCGGC
>RGDT01000322.1 GCA_009918525.1 Planctomycetia bacterium | reverse complement strand
TAGTTGCCCGTGGTCCATCAATTCCCACTCGCGGGCCAGTTCAGGATAGGCGGTCTTGTAATTGGCAAAGAGGGCGTCCCATGTCTCGCGGAGTGTCTGTCCGCGTTTGCCGACGCCGTGAGCGAAATCTTCCTTGACCCCGTCGGGGACCAGGAACTTCGCCTCTTCCGGCCAGCCATAAACCTTTTTCGTGGCCTTGATCTCCTCTTCGCCCAAAGGTTCGCCGTGCGCCCCGTGAGTGTTGGCCTTTTTCGGTGCGCCATAGCCGATAATGCTTTTGACGACAACGAGAGTCGGTTTGTCGCTGTTTTGGAAAGCCTCCAGGGCAGAGCCGAGCGATGCCAGGTCGTTGGCGTCAGCGACTTGATGAGAGTTCCAGCCCATGGCCTGGAACTTGGCCGCGACGTTTTCGCTGAAGGCTAAATCGGTCTTTCCTTCAATCGTGATGTGGTTGTCGTCGTAGATCCATACAAGATTATTGAGTTTTAGGTGTCCCGCGATGCTGGCGGCTTCGCTGCTGATGCCTTCCATGATGTCGCCGTCGCTGCACAACACATAGACGCGGTGCGTGAACAGATCAAAACCAGGCTTGTTGAAGCGGGATGCAAGCCAACGCTGGGCCATGGCCATCCCAACCGAGTTCGCGACTCCTTGACCCAATGGTCCTGTCGTTGTCTCAACCCCCGTGGTGTGCCCATACTCAGGATGGCCGGGCGTCTTGCTATGCAGTTGGCGGAATTTTTTTAGATCGTCGAGTGAAACTGCCTCGCGGCCTGTGGGTTTTCCATCGTGGTCGAGTTCGCGGACTCCCACCAGATGCAAAACGGAATAGATCAGCATCGACGCATGACCGCAGGACAAGACAAAGCGGTCGCGATCGGGCCAAGCCGGCGCGGTTGGATCGTAGCGTAGAAATCGCTGCCAGACGGTATACGCAACGGGAGCCAAAGCCATCGGCGTGCCGGGATGACCAGAATTCGCAGTCTGAACACCGTCCATTGACAGCGTGCGGATCGTGTTGATGGAAAGCTGATCGACGGACATGGCTTTGCTTCCTCGTTAGAAATATAAAATGTGGATTAGGAACTTTATCTGGATTTGTACAGTCCCGCGTTCTGGACTATCGGTCGTGTTGAACCCGCACTTTGGGAACAGTGCGTTCTCTATCTGGAAATTAGGGAAGAAGTCGGGCATCCCCGTCTCCACCCTGAACCGATTGATGGGAGTCTAAGTTTTTCGCTCGCCCGAAAACCATCCGAGGGCATTTCGATGGCGGAAAAATATCGTGTCGCAGTCATCGGCCGAACCGGCAAGGGGGCTTACGGGCACGGTCTGGATGTCGTCTGGAAGGAGATTGACAACGCCGAAGTGGTGGCTGTCGCCGATCCCGACGAGAAGGGACGTGCCCTAGCGGCCAAACGGCTTGGGGTCAAAAACGCCTACGCGGACTATCGCGAAATGTTGGAGAAAGAAAAACCGCGTGTGGTGAGCGTGGCCGACCGCTTCCTTGATCAACATCGCGACATGGTCGTTGCCTGTGCCCGTGCTGGCGCAAGTATTTTCCTCGAAAAGCCGATGTGTCGTACCCTTGCCGAGGCCGATGAAATGGTCAAGGCCGTGCAAATGCATCATGTTAAGCTCGCCATCGCGCATCAGACGCGCTACAGTCCGCGCATCGCTCGGCTAAGGGAACTCATTGCGGCCGGTATGCTGGGCGAAATTCTTGAAATTCGCGGTCGCGGCAAGGAAGATCGTCGCGGAGGTGGCGAGGATCTCATGGTTCTCGGTACCCACATTTTCGATCTGATGCGTTTTTTGGTTGGCGATGCTTCCTGGTGTTTTGCTAATGTCATGGCTGGCGGTAAACCAGCCACGCGGGCAGACGTCCGCACAGGCGGCGAGGGCATGGGTGCGATTGTCGGCGACCGCCTTTACGCAACTTATGGTTTCGAGAAGGGGATGGTCGGTTCGTTTGGCTCACACGTAGCCAAACACGGGGTCGGTTCCCGTTTCGCGTTGACGCTTTACGGCTCCAAGGGCATGGCAGTCATGAACACAGGCAGCCTGCCGCCGGTTTGGATTTGTGAGGATCCAACCTGGGTTGGCCGAGCGAAGCCCTGGGTGGAAGTGTCGAGCGCGGGACTAGGCAAGCCGGAACCCCTGAAGAACGGCGGTTTAGGGCAGGGGAATGTCTGGATCGTTAAAGATTTGCTCGAATCTATTGAAAAGGATCGCGAACCACTTGGTGGAATCAGCGATGGTCGTGCCGCGCTTGAAATGATCCATGCCGTCTACGCCTCGCATCGCGCCGGCGTGCCGGTGAAGCTGCCACTGAAAGAGCGTGGCAATCCGCTCGAAGGTTGGTGAGGGTTAACCAGTGGATACGACTATTGGGATCGATGGGAGCCGAATAGCGCAAGATGGTGGATTTTGAGGTTGGGTTGGCCCCGCTTCCATGTTAAAAGCGGCTAGGATTGGACCTGTTGAGCCTCAAACCGGCGGTACTGCTTTATTGATTTTGTGTTTACCACCGCTGGTCGAGATCTTCGCCCATTCGCTCCAGAGCCTCCCGGGCATGATGGGCAACATCCGCATCGTCGGCGTCGGCGAGTTTATCTAGGTCGGGCCAAAGGAGGGTTAAGCCTTCGTTGGCGATCGACTGAATCGCCTCGTAAACAATCTGGGCGTTTTCGTTGGTCAGCCGATGTCGATACCACGTCAACGCTTTAAGCTCGCCGAGTCGCGCGAGTGCTGCTCGCGCGGCCTGTCGAACTTCGGGGTTGGCGTCTCGTTGACTGGTTTCGTGTAGCGTCACTAGCACATCGTTTCGCTGTAGCGGTTCCCACCAGCCCAAGCTGCTAACGGCTGCAAGCCGGTAGGTCGGATCCCAGTCTCGGGCCGCTAGAAGGAGCATCGCCTCCGTTGGTGATGACCCATGATTTCGTAAGGCTTGCAGGATGCTGCGATAGGGGACATCCGGCCCAACGGAGGGCCGACGCGGCGGATAGGCTCGCGGCCGACTTTGAGCACGGCGGACCATAGGAACCTTTTGTAGTACCATTTCCCGCAGGGTTGGCCCGATCCGTTGGTCGCGCGACCACATCAAAACATCTAAGGCCGCATCCGCATGGGGGTAGCGATTAATGGACAGCAACGGCAAGACTGCCTCCGCAGCATTGGCACGCAGTTCAGCCAGTGCCAGTAAAATTTCCCGTTGTTCGCTCAACGAGGATCGGGGCAAATGGCGACTCAATGTCTCTGGGGAGTCGCTGAGGTAGTCTTCGAGCGACGGTTCCAACGCGCCAAGCCGCGAAATTTGCCAGTCGAACGCCTCGCGTTCAGCCGGATCGCCGCCATGCGATTCGCCTAGATGTTCGGATCGATTCAATAGCCGCAGGGACTCTCGAAAAATACGCACGGCTAGAGGGTCGATCCTTTCTGGGCGATTATCCCAGAGGGTTTCCACCAGTTCCCCGATGCGAGCTTCGGTTACGACCACGGCAGGCACACCAGAGCGTAAGCCCTGCATCGCACGTAGAAGCACTTTCAGGGCGGATCGGCCCAAAGGGGTGTCGGGCTGGCGAACGTATCCGTTGAATCCGAGAAAGCAAACGGTCTCGGCGGCAAAAAATTGGCTCAATGGCACTTCGCCCGCCTGGTCGGCCGTTCGCAGCAGATGGGGAAGACTCTGGGCACGGTTGAGTGAACGTAGCCCGTTGGCTAGGTCGATCCAGTACCAGGATTGTTCGATCTGATCGTCAGTCAACCGTCGGGCCAACTGGCGCTCCAGTATCCGCCCCGCATCCTCGGTGCCCAGTTCCGCCAACGCTCGCACCTGCACCACGAAGTGCATACCGGCACGCATACTGGCCTCTACAGCTGCCACTTCGCCGCGTTCGAGCATATCCCGAAAACGCGCTTTGGTGCTTTCCACGGCAGCCTCATTCAACTGTCCGCCCTGGAACAATTCGATGTGTTGTCGGCTAATCGGAGATAGTTCTTCGCGAGCCGCATAGCGCCGCTGTCTACGAACCAGCAAGATGAGTGCCGGCACGAGAATCAAGCAGAACACTATTAGGATCGTCATTGTTTGCATGAGGCCCCACTAC
>RGDT01000321.1 GCA_009918525.1 Planctomycetia bacterium | reverse complement strand
TGCGCGGATATGAATCCTTATCGTCTATAATAAGAGGGAATTGCGGAGGGAGCAAGTTGATTCGATGAAGCGGGTCGGGCTATGCCCTACCTTATCCTTCAACGCATCTTATCCGGCATGTCGCTGGTTTCCGTACCTTCTATCGCGTACGGTTATATCATTTCCCTTCCTGACCATGATCCCAGGAGCGTATGGCCATGCGTGCCCAACTCATCCCGGTGGACGGCAGTGCGGCAATCGTTATCGTTAAGGATTTAACGGTTGTCGGCCGCAAAGATGACTGTGATATTAAACTCGACCACAAGAGCGTGTCGAAGCAGCATTGCGCGATTGTTCGTTCGGATGGGATGTTGATGCTACGTGACCTGGGTAGCACCAACGGAACCCGAGTCAACGGAACCCGCGTACGTCGGGCAGCGTTGTTACCCAACGACCAGTTGACCATTTCCCATTTTCAATTTCGGGTGGCCATGGGGCCGGATCCTGTTGTGGACCAACCGGCGGGACCACACGAACACACCGTAGCGATAGACGGTGCTGAATTTGAGCGGATATTGCAGGCGAGAGCCTTGGAAAAGCCCAAACGTGAAATGATGCAACGTAATCAGTTGCCGGACTCGTATGAATGAAACAATACCTACTTTTTGGGTCTTTTTTGATGGTCTTTGTCCGCTTTGTTCGCGGGAAATTGACCATTATCGTCATTGCTCCGCCAACGATTCGACGGTGGTCTACGTGGATATAGCCTCCAACGGTTTCGATGCGGCGACCTACGGGCTGGAACCATCTCGAGTCCACCAGGAAATGCACGTCAAGGAAGGAGACAAAGTTTTTGTCGGCGTTGATGCTTTCCTCGCCATCTGGCGGCGTGTCCCCGGCCATCGCTGGCTAATATCGCTCGCTCGCCTTCCGCTCGCCGACTCGTTGATGCGTGTCGGCTATTTTATCTTTGCAAAAGTGCGCCCGTGGTTGCCTCGTAAGCAGGCTTGTGAAGCCGGGACTTGCACGCGGTGAGGGGTTGAAAATGGCAGAACGAAGCCCGGTAGATTCAGATTATTTGGCATTAGTTAGCGAGTGGGAGTCACAGACTCCACGGGGCGGACGTGTGGGAAATGCTTATCCGTTGTTAAATGTGACAACGGGCGATGTGGTCGAAAAACCGCGTGAGGAGTTTGCCAATGCCGGTGCCGTTTTCTTGATGAATCGCGGTACCTTAAACGCCTGGGACTATATCCTGGTCAAACCACGTTGGAATGACCGTTATAAAAATGCGATGGATCGCGATTGTTGTTATATTCCCGGACGAGCGCCGGAACTGCTGGAAACCGCCAGCCAATCGGAAAACCTCGCTGTCGTACTTAATCATCCGGCCTTCGATCCCGATTCAACTTCGCGACAATTGCTGAATCCACGTTACAATGTAACGCCTTTGTTCTTTATTCAAAAAAATCAATCTTATTATGGCCCGTTTATTCGCGAAGGTGTCGCCTTGTCTTCAATGGATGATGTTCAGCGTATCGACTGGCGAGCAGCCCGCGAGGATGGCATCATCTACGAGTTTACTCGCGACGAGATGACCCTACAAAATCTGCGTTTGGTCACCTACACGCATCCCGAGCCTTCCCTCAATCGCGTGCTGGAAACGCCGATTCAGTTTGCGTTTGGACCGGTACTCAAGGCAACTTCGGGACGGCCCAAGGATGCTCTACCAGAAGCCGCCCTCATCGACTGGTATTTGCAGCATTGCCCAACGGTCGAAGTCCCGTTAGGCATCCTGAGTTCTATGAAATCGGCGTTTCGGCACCAGCCAACCGACGACCCGGCCTTGCTCGCGGTGCGATTAAAGAAGATCGAGAAAGAGATTTTCACCCACGAAAAGTTGATCGAGCATCGCGACCGCCTTGCCAAACGCTATGCCGAGTCGGAACCGGGTAAGCAGCGCGTCGCGGAACTACTCGAAGCGGCCGTGGCTCGTCGTGCGGAAGAAATTCAAGCAGAGGTTGATCGGCGTGATAGCCAGTTAGCGGCACGGCGCGAAGACCTGGCACGTCAGTTCGCCGAAGCCGACCGCGAACACGCGCGACGCTTGGCCGAGTTACAGGCCCAACGCGATAGTTACCAGCGCCAAATCGACGACACTCGCGCAGCGGTTGCCGAAGTCAAGGCTGCGCTGGGGTCGGATCTGTCCGATTTGCGTCATCGTATTCGCGATCATCTCCCCTTGATCGCGGCCGTACTGCCGACCGGACGAGACGTCTATAACTCGTCCAGTGGCGCAACCGTTGACACGGGACTGCGTCCGCCTGTGTTCCGACCGGTTCCGCCAACCTCCGGCACGCGTGAGATCGAGAGCGAAGCCCGGTTAATCGACGACCTGACATCCGACCTGGCCTTGAACGGATTACACTTTGCCCGAGATTTCATTGCCAACGTCTACATCTGCCTCAAAGCGGAGCCTTTGAATTTGATCATCGGCCCCCCGGGGCACGGGAAATCGACCTTGGTCGCATCGTTGGCTCGCGCCTTAGGACACGGCGAAGCCTTACTACGAATCGCTGTGCGTCGTTCCTGGTCCGAGGATCGTCATCTTCTGGGGTTTTATGACAGTTTCCACGGCCGATATGATCCAGGAACAACGGGACTGGTGCCGCGAATGTTACAAGCGGCAGCAGACTGGCGCAGCGATCGCAAAGGCATCTACATTGTCCTAATGGACGAGTTCAATCTAGCGGCTCCTGAATACTACTTTTCGCAGTTGCTCCAAGCGTTGCCTTCCGATGAACAGGGCCGTGAGTTGGCGTTGTACGAGAACGGAAAGTCGCCCGATGCTTTCCCTGAACGAGTGGCCATCGAACCGAATCTGCGATTTTGGGGAACGATCAACTACGACGAAACGACGGAGCGTCTCAGCCCGCGTACTCTCGACCGTACCGGCATGATCTTTCTCGGCCCTGCGGATGTTCGGCCATCGACCGACGAGGAGCCGGTGCGAATGCCCGGTGTGGCGGCAAGTGATCTATTCGACAAGTTTCAGCGTAAGCCGGAAGATTGTCCGGAGGATCGCTGGGAGATCGTATCGCGTATTTTGGATTTCCTGCACACACCGGATGTGGCTCTTGGGCCGCGTATTGAAATATCGCCGCGTGTTCGCAAGGCGCTGAAGCGGTACCTGGCCAATTCAACGGAGGTACTGACGCCCAAGACGGCGGCGGACTTTGCCGTTCAGCAGCGAATTTTGCCGGTCATCCGCGGCCGTGGAGATGAGTTTCTGGCTCGGATGCGACGTTTAGGACACCTCTTGGCGGAGGCATCCCTGACCCGTTCGGCGTCGCACGTCGAGGAAGCATTACGACGAGCCGAACAGCAGTTCGGCGAATTGGATTTATTCAGCTATTAGTACGGACAATAGAGCTGAGCGAACCGAAAGCCGACGACCCGAGTGGTCGGCGTTGCTCTTGTGTTAGACGAGCGGCACTTGTCAACGCCCCGGCAACCGAAGGCGAGCAGGGCAATCATGGGTGACCGGGGCACCAGTGGATATGTGAATTAACGATGATGAAACTCGAATGGTTTCTGGAGGTACACTAGAATGGGAGTAATACACGCCCGACCATTTGAGTAATAATCATGAGATTCTTACCTTTCTTTTTCGTGCTCGCACTGATGCCCGTTTCGTTTCCTCGTGCCGAGACGAAAGCGAACCCACTGATTAAGCCGTTCACGCTGACGGCCACAAATGGCAAGAAGTGGTCGTTATCCGAGCAAAAAGACGCCAAAGCGGTAGCGGTGGTGTTTTTAGGCACCGAATGCCCAGTGAACAATCAGTACCTTCCCGAATTAGCCCGATTACATCAAACGTATGCCGCGAAAGGCATTACGTTTGTCGGCATCAATAGCAACGTTCACGACACGCCGACGCGGGTTCGCTCGCACGCCGAAGCCAACTCGATTCCCTTCCCCATCTTGAAGGATACCGGTAATGTCGTCGCCGATGAGTTCATGGCTAAACGAACGCCCGAAGCGTTTCTCCTTTCGCCTCGGGGTGAGGTGCTCTACCGCGGTCGCATCGACGATCAAATCGGTATCGGGTTCCGCCGAAAGACGGCTGAAAGACGCGATCTAGCGGAGGCAATCGAAGAAACCTTAGCCGGAAAGGCCGTGAGCGTCGCGAAGACAGACGCACCCGGTTGCTTGATTGCT